>NZ_JBJMQP010000003.1:0-15229 GCF_045802625.1 Hyalangium sp.
CTCCACCAGGTAGGGCTTGTACGGGTCCAGGATGCTGCCGGGCGCCACCTCACCGGAGCCGGGGCCGCTCTCCAACGCGTGCCGGACGGTGGAGTGGTGCACGCCAAACCTGCGCGCCACCGTTTCAATCCGCCAGTGCAGGCGCAACACGAGCCGTCGCATCTCCGCTCGGATTTCCGGCGAAATCATCGCTGTCCCGTCGCGGCATGGGTGAGCAACCGGCGGGCGGACGAGAAGTCCCCCAGGGTGAAGAAGCGCTCCTTTCTCAGCCGCCCCTGCACCGGGGCGCTCCACTCGACGGTGATGGATGGACTCTGCGCGGCCTCACCCATCATCCGCGCCCATCGCTCCGGTGAGCGGCGCACTTCCTCGGCGTCCGCATCGAGCACAGCGAACAGGGGACGCCCATGCCAGTCGGCCAGCGACTCGAGCAACTTCGCCAGGGCGCCCGGATGCATCGGCTCGGACGCCAAGCGTGCCTTGAGCAGTGTGCCCGTACCCGACTGGGAGAGCAGGATTTGGGTGTAGCCCACTTGGGGCTGCAGCGTCAGCCACAGCGGCGGGGGTGACATGGAACAAAACCTCGACGCGGCGGCGAACCCAGGCCGGGAAATCCGGCGGGCTGTCCGCGACGGGCAGGACAGGTATCCCCGGCGAAGGCGGCGCTGAACCTTGATGTGTGACTTTCTGCTCGCGGCGCCGGGTCCTCAGCGCGGCCTGTCGATCCGCTGCGTCACGCTTCGCCTCGGCACTACGCCGGTACTTGGCCCCGGCCTCCCGGAGTTGCAACGCCCGCGCCGCTTCGCGGCAGGCGTCAGAGCAGTAGCGATGCCCGTGATCGCACCGGCGACAGAGCCAGAAGCCCTGGCCACAGCGACCGCAGTGTCGGAACCGAAGCGCTTCCACCGGATGCGCAGGTGGAGCAATACGTGACCAGCGGTCCTTCTCGGCCCATCATGGCACCGAGACAAGGCGTCCACCTGCCTGGGCAGTCCTGTTGCAGCAGGGCTGCCCGTCTCCCTTGCCTGCACCCGGGGACCCTGCCGCGATCTTCATGCCGCGCCAGTTTTCGTCCGACCCCGATTCTCACACCGCCAGGGTGGTAAACCCGCGCTTCCTCGCGCTCCCCGCGATCGGGATCCCGCGCATTCTGAGGATCGTTTCCACCCCTCGGATTTGAACGACGCGCAGTGGGCGCTGGTGGAGCCGTTCGTTCGTGGCAATCCCGTGGGCCCCCAGCCCGTGCTGCACTCGCGGCGCGAGGTGCTCAATGCCATCCTCTACGTGTCGCGCACCGGGGTGCAGTGGCGCTACCTGCCGCACGACTTTCCCGACTGGCAGAGCGTCTACTCCTACTTCCGGCAGTGGAAGAAGGACGGCACGCTCAAACTCCTGCACGACACGCTGCGCGGCAAGGTTCGAACGAAGGCTGGGCGACAGCCCCAGCCCACCGCAGGCATCCTCGATAGCCAGAGCGTGAAGTCGGACGTGCAGGCAGAGACTCGAGGCTACGACGCCAACAAGAAGGTGAAGGGGCGCAAGCGTCACCTGCTGGTGGACACGTTGGGCCTGGTGCTCGTGGCTTGGCTCAGCTCGGCCGATGTGCAGGACCGGGACGCGAGCGCCGCCGTGCTGCCACTGGCCGCAGAGCAGTTCCCCACGCTCCAGAAGGTGTGGGCGGATGCTGGCTACGAGGGGCCGCGCGTCCAGCGTATTGCTCAGCACGCCGGAGTCGAGGTGGAGATCGTGAAACGCTCGGACACCACGCCCGGGTTCGTAGTCCAGGCCAAGCGCTGGATTGTGGAGCGGACATTCGGGTGGCTGAGCCGAGAACGCAGACTGGCCAGGGACTACGAACGAAAGGAGGAGTCCTCAGAAGCGTTCGTCTACCTGGGGATGGTCCGACTGATGCTGGGCCGCCTTGCCTGACTGCCTCGGCTCAACACCCTCTTAGAGCGTATTTCAAAATTAAAACCCCTGGGGATTGCTCCCTCGGGGAAGCCGCTCGTCGGCTTAATTCTGAAAGACGCTCTTATTCCTATTGTAGGCGGCAGGTTTCTCAACCCGCCGCCGTCACGCGCGAGGCGTTACTTCACCCGGCCTTCCTTCCAGGCTTGCAAGAGCTGCTCGTAGGGCACCGTCTCGCCCTTCGGCTTCTCGTTGGCCAGCTTCTGGTGCGGCGCCTTGTCCGCTGACAGCCACCCCTTCGCATCCTTCTCCGGGTTCAGCTTCGGCGCGCAGTTCTTCATCCCCGCGCGCTCCAGCCGCGCCATCACGTCGTCCATCTCCTTGGCCAGCTTGTCCATGGCTCCCTGCGGCGTCTGCTCGCCCGTCACCGCCAGGCTCACGTTCTGCCACCACAGCTGCGCCAGCTTCGGGTAGTCCGGCACGTTCGTTCCCGTCGGCGTCCACGCCACGCGCGCCGGGCTCCGGTAGAACTCCACCAGCCCGCCCAGCTTGTCCGCCACCTTCGTCACGTGCTCGGACTTGATGTCCGACTCACGAATCGGCGTCAGCCCCACCAGGAACTTCTTCATCGACACCGTCTTCGACACCGTGAACTGCGCGTACAGCCACGCCATCTTCCGGCGCTCCAGCGGCGTGCTGTTCAGCATCGTCCACGAGCCGCAGTCCTGGTAGCCCAGCTTCGTGCCCTCCTGCCAGTACGGCCCGTGCGGCGAGGGCGCCATGCGCCACTTCGGCGTCCCGTCCGCGTTCACCACCGGCAGCCCCGGCTTCGTCAGCGGCGCCGTGAAGGCCGTGTACCAGAAGATCTGCTGCGCCACGTTGCCCTGCCCCGGCACCGGCCCCGCCTCCGAGAACGTCATCCCCGAGGCCTCCGGCGGCGCGTACTTCTTCAGCCAGTCGATATACTTCGTCAGCGCGTACACCGCCGCCGGCCCGTTCGCCTCTCCGCCTCGAGACACCGACGAGCCCGCCGGGTGGCAGTCCTCCACCCGGATGCCCCACTCGTCCACCGGCTTGCCGTTGGGCAGCCCCTTGTCTCCCACGCCCGCCATCGACAGCCACGCGTCCGTGAAGCGCCACCCCAGCGACGGATCCTTCTTCCCGTAGTCCATGTGCCCGTACACCCGGACTCCGTCGATCTCCTTCACGTCGTTGGTGAAGAAGTTCGCGATGTCCTCGTACGCGCTCCAGTTCACCGGCACGCCCAGCTCGTAGCCGTACTTCTTCTTGAACTTCTCCTTCAGGTCCGGCCGGCTGAACCAGTCGTAGCGGAACCAGTACAGGTTCGCGAATTGCTGATCCGGCAGCTGGTACATCTTCCCGTCCGGCGCCGTCACGAAGCTCTTGCCGATGAAGTCATCCACGTCCAGCGTGGGCAATGTCACTTCCTTGCCCTCGCCCGCCATGAAGTCCGACAGCGGCACCGTGAAGCCATACCGGAAGTGCGTGCCAATCAAGTCGCTGTCATTCACATACATATCGTAGATGCTCTTGCCCGACTGCATCTGCGTCTGCAGCTTCTCGATGACATCTCCTTCCTGGATGATGTCGTGCTTCACCTTGACGCCCGTAATCTCCTCGAACGCCTTGGCCAGCGTCTTGGACTCATAGACGTGGGTGTCGATCGTCTCGGAGACCACGTTGATGGTCTGCCCACGGTAGGGCTTGGCGGCGTCGCGGAACCACTTCAGCTCCGCGAGCTGCTGCTCGCGCGTGAGCGTGGAGGGCTGGAACTCTTGATCCACCCACTTCTCCGCGGCCTTCTCCAGCGCGGTGGTGTCCTCGGGCGCGGCGGCCTGCGGCTGCTGCGCGGTCTCTTGCTTCGGTGGCTCCTGCTTCTCCTCTTTCTTACAGCCTGTGAAGGACACAGCCACGGCCACGGCCAGGGCGCTTCTCCATACGTTCTTCAAGACTACCCCCATCTTCCGATGACGAGCATGAACAGCAACGACACTCCTACGGCAATCCACTGCGAACCTTCCGTCAGCCCGAGCCACGCGAGGTTGATCCACGCGCTGCCCATCAGCCCCACGAAGAGCCGGTCCCCTCGGGTGGTGGGCATGGGCAGGAGCCCTCGCCGAGGCACCGACGGCGACACGAGGCCCCACACGGTATAGGCGGCGATCAGCGCCACGATGACCGCGAAGAACAGGCCCGTCTGCGGCGTCCACGCCATCCACTGGAGGTCCATGGCGGCTCAGACCCTCCCCAGGGCGAAGCCCTTGGCGATGTAGTTGCGGACGAAATAGATGACGATGGCGCCCGGAATCAGGGTGATGACTCCCGCCGCGGCCAGCACGCCCCAATCCATGCCCGCCGCGCTCACCGTGCGCGTCATCGTCGCGGCGATGGGCTTGGCGTCCACCGAGGTGAGCGTGCGCGCCAGCAGCAGCTCCACCCACGAGAACATGAAGCAGAAGAACGCGGTGACTCCCACGCCCGAGCGCACCAGCGGCAGGAAGATGCGCAGGAAGAAGCGCGGGAAGCTGTAGCCGTCGATGTAGGCCGTCTCGTCTATTTCTCGCGGCACTCCGGACATGAAGCCCTCGAGGATCCACACCGCCAGCGGCACGGTGAAGAGCATGTGCGCCAGCGCCACCGCCCACGGCGTGTCGAACAGGCCGATGCTCTGGTAGAGCTGGAAGAAGGGCAGCAGGAACACCGCCGGTGGCGCCATGCGGTTGCTGAGCAGCCAGAAGAACAGGTGCGAGTCTCCCAGGAACCGGTAGCGCGAGAACGCATACGCCGCAGGCAGCGCCAGCAGCACCGACAGCACCGTGTTGATGCCCACGTAGGTGAGCGAGTGGAGGTAGCCCCCGTTCCAGTCCGGATCCGTGAAGATGATGACGTAGTTGGCCAGCGTGGGGTGGCGCGGGAAGAGCGTGAAGCCGCCGAGGATCTCCTCGTTCGTCTTCAGCGACATGCCCACCAGCCAGTAGATGGGCACCAGGCTCAGCAGCAGGTAGGCCGGGATGGCCAGGCGTGAGGCTCTCATCGGGCCTCGCTCCGCCCCGCCTGCGTCATCGCGGTGTAGAAGACGTAGCTGAACAGCAGCACGACCAGGAAGTAGATCAGCGAGAACGCCGCCGCGGGCCCCAGGTCGAACTGCCCCACCGCCAGCCGCGTGAGGTACTGGCTCAGGAACGTGGTGGAGTTACCCGGCCCGCCTCCCGTGAGCACGAAGGGCTCCGTGTAGATCATGAAGCTGTCCATGAAGCGCAGCAGCACCGCGATGGTCAGCACGCCTCGCAGCCGAGGCAGCTGGATATAGCGGAACGTCGCCCACGCCGAGGCGCCGTCGATTCGAGCCGCCTGGTAGAAGGGCTCGGGGATGGCTCGCAGGCCCGCGTAACAGAGCAGCGCCACCAGCGGCGTCCAATGCCACACGTCCATGGCCAGCACGGTGAGCCACGCGTCCAGCGCGTCCGCCGTGTAGTTGTAGTTCACCCCCAGCCCGTTGATGGCCACGCCCAGCAGGCCGATGTCGCCTCGGGCGAAGATCTGCCAGATGGTGCCCACCACGTTCCAGGGGATGAGCAGCGGCAGCGCCAGCAATACCAGGCTCACCGAGGCCGCTCGCCCCTTCATGGGCAGCACCAGCGCCAGGGCGATGCCCAGGGGAATTTCGATCGCCAGCACCGCCAGCGAATAGCCGAGCTGCCTGCGCAGCGCGCCGTGCAGCTCCGGATCTCTCAGCACCTTGCGGAACCACTCCGTGCCCACGAAGACGTGCTGGTCCGGGCCCAGGATGTCCTGCACCGAGTAGTTCACCACCGTCATCAACGGGATGACCGCGCTGAAGGCCACCACCAGCAGCACGGGTACCACCAGCAGCCAGGCGCGGTTATTCGTGGGCTTGTCCAAGTGCTCGCCTTTCCTCGCTCAGGAGACCGCGCGGCCGCCCACGTAGAGCGTCGTCCATTGCGCCGGGAACTCCAGCCAGCAGCTCTCGCCCGCCGCCACCCGCTCCTCCTCCGGCAGCCTCACCTTCACCACCTGCTGCCCCAGCTTCGCCGTGGCGATCCGGTAGCGCCCCAGCTCCTCCACCTGCGCTACCTCCACGCGCACCGAGGACGGCACCCCTTCCCTCACCCGGCGCAGGAACTCCGGGCGAATGCCCAGCCGCAGCTCGCCTCCGTCCGCCTTCGCCCTCGCGCACACCTGGGGCGGCAGCGGAATGCGCTGGCCCTCCACCACCGCGGCGGCGTCCTCCACCGCGCACGGCAGCAGGTTCATCCCCGGGCTGCCGATGAAGTAGCCCACGAAGGTGTCCGCCGGGCGCTCGAACAGCTCCTGCGGCGTGCCCGCCTGCACCACCCGGCCCTGGTTCATCACCACCACCTGATCCGCCAGCGTGAGTGCTTCGACCTGATCGTGCGTCACGTAGACCAGCGTCACCTTCAGGCTCTCGTGCACCTGCTTCAGCTTGCGGCGCAGCAGCCACTTCACGTGCGGATCGATCACCGTGAGCGGCTCGTCCAGGAGGATGGCCGCCACGTCCTTGCGCACCAGCCCGCGCCCCAAGGAGATTCGCTGCCGCATGTCCGCCGACAGCCCGCTCGCGGAGCGCTTGAGGTCTCCCGTGAGCTCCAGCAGCCCGGCCACTTCCTCGACTCGGGCTTGCGTCTCCGCTCGGCCGATGCCCCGGTTGCGCAGCGGGAAGGCCAGGTTCTCGGCCACCGTCATCGTGTCGTAGATGACCGGGAACTGGAACACCTGGGCGATGTTGCGCGCCTGGGGCGGGGCCGCCGTCACATCCACTCCGTTGATGAGCACTTGCCCCCGCGAGGGCTTCAGCAGACCGGAGATGATGTTGAGCAGCGTCGTCTTCCCGCAGCCCGACGGCCCCAGCAGCGCATAGGCCCCCCCGTCCTGCCAGGTGAGCTCCAGGGGCCGCAGCGCCCAGTCCTTGTCGGACGCTGGCGCCGGCCCGTAGGCGTGCGCCACGCCGCGCAGCTCAATGCGAGCCATGCGCCACCTCCTGGACCGTGGGCGAAGGCGCCGCCACGAGCCGCCCCTCCGGGCTGAATGCGAACAGCCGCCCCGGCGAGGCGAACAGGTCCAACTGCGCCCCGAAGGGGTGCCGGTGGATGCCCTCCATCTGCGCGGTGAGCGAGAGCCGGCCGTGCGTTGCGTGAATGATCGTCTCCGAGCCGCTGATCTCCTCCACCTCCACTCGTGCGGGTAGGCGCACGTCCGTGTCCGACGCGGGCGCGAGGCGCAGGTGGTGGGCGCGAAGGCCCAGACGGTAGCGGCCGGGCGCCAGCGTGCGCAGGTGCCCGCTCAGCGGCAGGGCCACCTCCGGCGAGAGCCGCGCCTCGGCGCCGGACACCTCCACCTCCCACAGGTTCATCTGCGGATCGCTAAAGACCTGGCCCACCCGCTCGGTGGCCGGCGCGTGGTAGACCTCCAGCGTGGGGCCCACCTGCAACAGCCGCCCCTCGTCCAGCACCGCCGTGCGCCCGCCCAGCAGCAGCGCCTCGGTGGGCTCGGTGGTGGCGTAGACGATGACCGCGGGCCGATCCTTGAAGATCTGCCGCATCTCCGTGCGCAGCTCCTCGCGCAGCTTGTAGTCCAGGTTGGCCAGCGGCTCGTCCAGCAGCAGCAGCGAGGCGTCCTTCACCAGCGCCCGCGCCATCGCCGTGCGCTGCTGCTGCCCGCCGCTCAGCTCCGCTGGCAGCCGCTGCAGGAAGGGCTCCAGCCGGAGCACCGCGGCCGTGTCTCGCACCCGCCTGTCGATCTCCTGGGGGCTCAGCTTTCCGGCCAGCCGCAGCGGCGAGGCGATGTTCTCGTAGACGGTGAGCGAGGGGTAGTTGACGAACTGCTGGTACACCATGGCCACGTCGCGCCGGCGCACATCCCAGCGCGTCACGTCCACCCCGTCGAAACGGATGGCGCCCGAGCTCGGCCGGTCCAACCCCGCCATCAGCCGCAGCAGCGAGGTCTTCCCCGCCCGGGTGCGGCCCAGCAGGATGTTGAACGAGCCCGGCTCGAGCCGCAGGTGGATGTCCGCGAGGTACATCTCCCCGCCCACCGTGCGGCCAACCTTGTCGAGCTCGATCCCTTGCTTCAACCCACTCCCCTCGGTGCGTGGCGGCTGAGGGCGGCGAATCTAGGGGGAGCCTCCGGTGGGAGCCAGTTTTGAGCACGACGCCCCAGGTCACGCCGCGCTGCGCCGTGCCGGGCGGGGGCATACCGGCGGGCCAGTCTCCTCCCAGCCCATCCTCTACCGGACGGCAGCCCCACTCCAGGACAGGCAGGCGAACACACTCCCCGGTGGCAAGCGTGCGAAGTGAAGGGGAGCGCGTAGAGTGCGCCCCACGGCCACCTATGTCCTCATCCTCCCCTTCCCTCCTGTCCGTTCTCCGAAGTCCCCGTGTGTGGCTGATGCTGGCGCTGGGCTTCTCGTCCGGACTCCCGCTCTACCTGACGAGCAGCACCCTGGCGGCGTGGATGACGAATGAGGGCGTGTCGCTGAAGACCATTGGCGTCTTCTCGCTGGTGGGCATGTCCTATACCTTCAAGTTCGCCTGGTCGCCGTTCATGGACCGCTACTTCCCGCCCTTCCTGGGCCGGCGGCGCGGATGGCTCGTGGTGACGCAGGTGCTGCTGGCCATGGCCCTGATCGCCATGGGCCAGGTGGACCCGAAGACGGCCCCCGTGCTCATGGCGGCCATGGCCGCCCTGGTGGCCTTCCTCTCCGCCAGCCAGGACATCGTCGCGGACGCCTACCGCACGGACCTGCTCACCGAGCAGGAGCGCGCCTTTGGTGTCACCGTCTTCACGCTGGGCTACCGCGTGGGCATGGTGATTGCCCTGGCGGTGGCGCTCATCCTGTCGGACGTCATCGGCTGGAAGTACACCTACGCCGCGATGGGCGCGTTCATGGTGGTGGGCATGGTGGCCGCGGTGCTCGGGCCCGAGCCGATGGCGGATCACCCCCCGCACACGCTCGCGGACGCGGTGGTCAAACCCTTCATGGAGTTCTACCGGCGTGGCTGGCCGGCGATGCTGGCGCTCGTCTTCCTCGTCACCTTCCGCGTCGGCCACGCGATGGCCTTCCGGATGATCACCCCCTTCGTCCTGAAGATGGGCTTCACCAACACCGAGTACGGCCTCATCACCAAGCTGCCCGGCATGATCGGCGCGATCAGCGGCTCGCTGGTGGGGGGCCTGCTGGTGACGAAGCTGGGGCTGCGCCGGTGCCTGTACCTGTTCGGCGCGGGCCAGGCCCTGATCACCCTGCTCTATGTGATGCTGGAGGCTCGAGGCAAGGATCCCCTCTTCCTCACCTTCACCGTGGGCGCGGACAACTTCATCGGCGGCATGGCCGGCGCGGCCATCACCGTCTTCATCACCGGGCTGTGCAACAAGAACTTCTCCGCGACCCAGTACGCCCTGCTCTCCAGCCTCGAGGCCGTGCCCATGCAGCTGCTGGGCGCCCTCTCGGGCTACATGGCCGTGGCCCTGGGCTGGACGCAGTTCTTCTTCATCACCAGCGCCTTCATGATTCCCGCGCTGGCGCTGCTGGCGGTGCTGCCCGGGCACATCGGCGAGACGCCCCGGGGCGCTGGCCCCACCGAGCCGCTCGCCCTGCCCACGGCGACGCCCGAGACCGCGGCCGCGGATGAGCTGGCCGCTGCGGCCAAGAAGGGCGCGGGCTGATTCGCTGTTGCCTCTCCCGGGCATGGCGGGAAGACTGCCGCTCCGCACGGCGTACCCTCTCGCTCCAGGAGCCTCCTCATGCCCTCTTCCACCAAGCCCGTCATCGGCATCATCGGCGGCAGCGGCCTGTACCAGATCGACGGCCTGACGGACGTCTCCTGGCGCAAGGTGTCCTCGCCCTTCGGTGAGCCCTCGGACGAGCTGTGCTTCGGCACGCTCGAGGGCCAGCAGGTGGTGTTCCTGCCCCGGCACGGCCGCGGCCACCGCATCTCCCCCTCCGAGCTGAACTTCCGCGCCAACATCGACGCGCTCAAGCGCAGCGGCGTCACGGACATCCTCTCGCTGTCCGCCGTGGGCAGCCTGCGCGAGGACCTGCCCCCCGGCACCTTCGTCGTGGTGGATCAGTTCATCGATCGGACCTTCGCCCGGCAGAAGAGCTTCTTCGGCACCGGGTGCGTGGCCCACGTCTCCATGGCCCACCCCGTCTGCCGGCGCATCGGCGATGCCGTCATGGCCGCCGGCGAGGGCATGGACATCACCGTGCGCCGCGGCGGCACGTACCTCGTCATGGAGGGGCCCCAGTTCTCCTCGCTCGCCGAGAGCGAGCTGTACCGGAGCTGGAAGTGCGACGTGATTGGCATGACGAACATGCCCGAGGCCAAGCTCGCACGAGAGGCCGAGATTTGTTACGCGACGGTGGCCATGGTCACCGACTTCGACTGCTGGCACCCGGGCCATGACGCCGTCACCGTCGAGCAGGTCATCTCGGTGCTCCTGGCCAACGCAGGCAAGGCCCGTGCGTTGATTAAACGGGTGGTGCCCCTGCTGGGCGGACACTCGGGGCCTTGCAAGCACGGCTGCCAGAGGTGCCTGGACACGGCCCTCATCACCGCCCCCGAGGCGAGAGACCCGGCAGTCATGCAGCGCCTGGAGGCCGTGGCCGGGCGGGTGCTGAAGCGCTGAACGTCCCGGGTACTTGCCTCCGCAGGCATGGGCCGAATAAAGCAGCGGGCCGTTAAGGAGACTCATGCCCACTGCATTCAGCCGAGTTCTAGGGAGCGGTTTCGTCGTTGGGGAGCACTGCGTCAAGAACGAGGCGCTGTCCAAGATCTGCGACACGACGGACGAGTGGATCCGCGAGCGCACCGGAATCGAGCAGCGCTACTACGTCGAGGAGGGCGTCAGCACGAGCGATCTCGGCCTCCGGGCGGCTCGCAAGGCGCTCGAGGATGCGAAGGTGGCTCCCGAGGAGATCGACTACATCGTCTTCGCGACGATGACGCCGGACTACTATTTCCCGGGCTGTGGCGGCCTGCTCCAGGCGAAGCTGGGGCTGAGCAACGTGCCGGCGCTGGACATCCGCCAGCAGTGCAGCGGCTTCATCTACGGCCTGCAGGTGTGTGACGCGTTGATTCGCTCGGGGGCGGCCAAGCGGCTGCTCTTCGTGGGCGCCGAGGTCCACACCGGCTTCATGCCCTGGTCGAAGCAGGCGTTCGACTTGATTACCGGCAAGGCCGAGGGCCAGCTGCCCCAGGAGGAGCACGAGTTCAACACGAAGTTCCGCGACCGGACGTCGCTGTTCGGCGACGCGGCGGGGGCCATGGTGCTGGGCGCCACGGACAACCCGGAGCGGGGCCTGCTGGGCTTCGTGCTGCACTCGGATGGGAGCAAGGCGGAGAGCCTGTATGTGCCGTCCGCGGGGTTTGCCTACCGCCCCTACGTGGGTGGGGATTCGCACATCCGCGAGGCGCGCTACGTGCCGGTGATGGATGGGCGCACGGTGTTCAAGATGGCCGTGTCGAAGATGCCCGAGGCCGTGCACGAGGTGTGTCAGAAGGTCGGCGTCACGGTGAATGACATCAACCTGCTGATCGCGCACCAAGCGAACCTGCGCATCAACGAGGCGGTGCAGAAGGCGCTCAAGCTGCCGGACGAGCGCGTCTACAACAACATCCAGCGCTACGGGAACACCACCGCGGCGACGATCCCCATCGCCTATGACGAGTGCCGCAAGAGCGGCAAGCTGAAGGCGGGAGACCTGGTGTGCTTCGTGGGGCTGGGCGCCGGGTTCCACTGGGGCGCCGCGCTGATGCGGGAGTAGGCGCCTCCATCATCACCTGGAGAAATCGATGAAGGTTCATGGCCAGCCGATGCGCACCATCTGGGTCGAGCCCGACGGGTGGTCCGTGGGCATCATCGATCAGACGCGCCTGCCGCACGCCTTCGCGACGCTGCGGCTCACCACCCTGGAGGAGGTGGCGCATGCCATCCGCTCCATGCAGCTTCGAGGGGCTCCGCTCATCGGCGCCGCCGCCGCCTACGGCGTCTGCCTGGCCCTGCGCGGGGATGCTTCGAACGGAGCGCTGGAGAAGGCCTGCACGGTGCTCGCCGCCACCCGGCCCACCGCCATCAACCTGCGCTGGGCGCTGGAAGAGATGCGCCGCACGCTCCAACCCCTCTCCGCTTCCGAGCGGGTCTCCGCGGCGTACCGGCGCGCCGCGGCCCTGTGCGACGAGGACGTCGCCATCAATCACGGCATCGGCACACACGGCCTGCCGCTCCTTCAGGCCGCCTGGGAGCGCAAGGGCAAGCAGGGCCGCATCAACGTCCTCACCCACTGCAACGCGGGCTGGCTCGCCACCGTGGACTGGGGCACCGCGCTCGCGCCCATCTATATGGCCCACGACGCGGGGCTCCCCGTCCATGTCTGGGTGGATGAGACCCGGCCTCGCAACCAGGGCGCCAGCCTCACCGCCTGGGAGCTGGGACAGCACGGCGTTCCCCACACCGTCATCGCCGACAACGTGGGCGGCCACCTCATGCAGCACGGCGAGGTGGACCTGTGCATCGTCGGCACCGACCGCACCACCGCTCGCGGCGATGTGGCGAACAAGATCGGCACCTACCTGAAGGCGCTCGCGGCCAAGGACAATGGCGTGCCCTTCTACGTGGCGCTGCCTTCACCCACCATCGACTGGACGCTCGACGATGGGGTGCGCGACATCCCCATCGAACAGCGCGATGGCGCCGAGCTGACGGACATCTCCGGACGCCTGCCCTCAGGGGAGATCGTCACCGTGCGCGTGACGCCCCCAGGAAGCCCCGCCGCCAACTACGGCTTCGATGTGACTCCCGCCCGCTTGGTGACGGCGCTGGTCACCGAGCGCGGCGTGTGCGCGGCCTCTCCCGAGGGCCTGCGCTCTCTCTTCCCCGAGCGCCTCCGAGGAACCGGGACGTGAGCCCGCTGCCGTACCTGTGGCAGCGCGAGGCCCTCATCGCCACCGCTCGGCGGTTGAATCCCTCTGGGCTCAACCAGGGTACCTCCGGCAACCTCAGTCACCGCGTGGACGAGGGCTTCCTCGTCACTCCCACGGGCATGGAGTACGACGTGCTGCGGCCGGAGGACGTCGTCCTCATGCGCTTCGACGGCAGCCACGAGGGAGCGCGGCTCCCATCCTCGGAGTGGCGCTTCCACCGCGATATCCTCGCCTCCCGGCCCGAGGTCCACGCGGTGCTCCATACCCACTCGCTGCACAGCACCGCGCTCTCGTGCCTCCGCCGAGGCATCCCCGCCTTCCACTACATGGTGGCCACGGCCGGGGGCAGCGACATCCGCTGCGCTCCCTACGCCACCTTTGGCACCGAGGAGCTGTCCCGTCACGCCGTGGCCGCGCTCGAAGGGCGCAAGGCGTGCCTGCTGGCCAATCACGGGTTGATCACCGTGGGGGTGGACCTGGCCGCGGCCTTCAAGCTGGCCGTCGAAGTGGAGACCCTCGCCGCCATGTACCTGCGAGCCCTCCAGGTGGGCGAGCCCGTGCTGCTCGATGAGACCGAGATGGCCGTGGTGCTGGAGAAGTTCCGGACCTACGGGCAGCAGTCGCGCTGATTACTCGCCCGCCAGGAGGTCCGAGAAGCGGGTGGCGCTCAAGGCTCGGGTGAACCACCGGTCCAGGGTGTCCAGGTCCGTGCACGACAGGATGCGCTCGCGCCCCGTCTCATCCACGGCGATGCCCCGCGCGGCGAGAATTCGCAACACGCCCTCGGCACGCTCCTGGGCACGTCCCCTGGCCAGGCCCTCGGCGAGCCCTTTCTCGATATACACGTCTGCGATGGTCCTCATGAGTTCCTCCGAGCGTTGCTCACGCACGACTGAATCTAACACGTGCCTCAAGGACTCCTCCCCTGCCGCTACCGCCACCCTGAGCAGGTAGTGGACAATGGCGCGCAGTTGCTCCTGTCCCTCAGGGGCGGCGAGCACTGCGGCCAGCAATGGTCTCCAGCCCTCTAGCAGCACTGCCAGCTTCCAGCCGGTGGGCCGCCGCCGCGCTACCAGGATGACGTGATTCTCGGGCAGACTCCGCGAGGCACACCATGGCTCCCCTCTGGAAGCTGGCGTTACGTACCCTCGCATTGACCGTTGCCGGCCTGGCCGTCGCAGGGGGCCTGCTCGCGTACTCATTGGCTCAGGATGCGCCCCCTCCCGTGAGCCCCGAGATCTTTCCCCTGCTGGGTCACTTCGACAGTGTCAGGTCTGTCGCCTGGAGCCCCGATGGCAGGACCCTTGCCTCGGGCAGTGACGACCACACCCTCAAGCTCTGGGATGCCTCCTCCGGCACCCTCCTGCGCACCCTCTCCGGCCACTCTTCCAGTGTCAGGGCTGTCGCCTGGAGCCCTGATGGCCGGACTCTCGCCTCGGGCAGTGACGACCACACCCTCAAGCTCTGGGATGCCTCCTCCGGCACCCTCCTGCGCACTCTCTCCGGTCACTCCTCCAAAGTCTTGTCTGTCGCCTGGAGCCCTGATGGCAAGGCCCTCGCCTCGGGCAGTGACGACAACACTCTCAAGCTCTGGGAAGCCTCCTCTGGCACCCTCCGGCGCACCTTCGCCGGTCACTACGACAGCGTCAGGGCTGTCGCCTGGAGCCCTGATGGCAAGGCTCTTGCCTCGGGCAGTGACGACAACACTCTCAAGCTCTGGGATGCTTCCTCTGGCGCCCTCCTGCGCACCCTCTCCGGTCACGCCGGAAGAGGGGTCTTGTCTGTCGCCTGGAGCCCCGATGGTAAGGCCCTCGCCTCGGGCAGTGCCGACACCACCCTCAAACTCTGGGATGCTTCCTCGGGCACCCTTCTGCGCACCCTCTCCGGCCACTCCTCCAGTGTCTGGTCCGTCGCCTGGAGCCCCGATGGCAGGACCCTCGCCTCGGGCAGTTCCGACAACACCCTCAAGCTCTGGGATGCTTCCTCCGGCACTCTCCGGCGCACCCTCCCGGGTCATTCCTCCTTTGTCTGGTCTGTCGCCTGGAGCCCTGATGGCAGGACCCTCGCCTCGGGCAGTGAGGACCACACCCTTAAGTTCTGGGACGGCTCCTCCGGCACCCTCCTGCGCACCCTTTCCGATCGCTCCTCCAGTGTTTGGTCCGTCGCCTGGAGCCCCGATGGCAGGACCCTCGCCTCGGGCAGTGACGACAACACCCTCAAGCTCTGGGATGCCTCCTCCGGCACCCTACTGCGCACCCTCTCCGCTCCCTCCTCCAGTGTCTGGTCAGTCGCCTGGAGCCCCGATGGCAGGACCCTCGCCTCGGGCAGTGACGACAACA
>NZ_JBJMQP010000001.1:0-47354 GCF_045802625.1 Hyalangium sp.
GGACCTGCGGCGCACCTTCGACGCGGCGGGGATCGATCTCATCCCGCTGTGCGCGCCCACCACGCCCCCGGCGCGAGCGGAGGCCATCGCCAAGGATGCTCGGGGCTTCGTGTACTGCGTCTCGGTGGCGGGAGTGACGGGCATGCGCGCGGAGCTGCCGAAGGATCTGTCCGCCCGCCTGGAGCTGGTGCGGAAAGCCTCGCCGGTGCCTGTGGTGGCGGGCTTTGGCATCTCCACGGCGGAGCAGGCCCGAGCCATCGGCGCTCACGCGGATGGCGTGGTGGTGGGCAGCGCCCTGGTGCGCGCGGCTCACACGGACGGCCCTCCGGCGGTGCGCCAGCTCTGCGTGGAGATCAAACGCGGCCTGAAGCGCTGAGGGCGAACCATGAAGCCACTCTCTCCGCAGATCGTCCTCGTTCGTCACGGTGAGACGTCCTGGAGCCGGAGTGGCCAGCACACGGGGCGCACGGACATTCCGCTGCTCGAGGACGGGCGGCGGATGGGCCGAGCCCTGGAGGCGCCCCTGAGGGAGTGGAGCTTCGCCGCGGTGTGGACCAGCCCCCTGAGCCGCGCGAGCGAGACGTGCGCCCTCTCCGGGCACGGCGTCATCGCCAAGCCGAATCCGGACCTGATGGAGTGGGACTACGGGGATTACGAGGGGAAGACCTCCAAGGAGATCCGCGCCGAGGCTCCCGACTGGAAGCTCTGGAAGGACGGCGTGCCCGGGGGAGAGACCCTGGAGCAGATCGGCGCCCGAGCGGACCGGGTGATCCAGGAAGTCCGGGCGGTGAAAGGCAACGTGCTCGTGTTCTCCCACGGCCACATGCTGCGAGTGCTCGCGGCGCGCTGGCTGGGGCTGCCACCGTCGGAGGGGCGGCTGTTCGCGCTGGGCACCGCGTCCATCAGCGTGCTCGGATGGGATGGAGACCAGCCCATCGTCGTGAGGTGGAACAACACCACCCACCTGGGAGTGTGAGTCAGGCCGGGTAGCCCCTGAGCGCGAGGGAGTTGGCGGCTCTCAGTGGGCAGCGGGCTTCGCGCGGAGCAATTCCACGAGGTTGTCTCGCGAGGGCCCCGCGCCAGGAAAGAACAGCTCGAGCGGCCCCAACTGCTGCGCCTCCGGGAAGGTGCTCGTGGGAAGGGCAACACGTCGGAACCCGGGGGACCAATCGAAGCCCTCCCTCTTGGCAGCGGCACCCTCCTCCTACGCGTGGAGTAGGCTGCTCGGGCTGAAGGGAGTTCTCTCTCCTCCCCAGGAGACCCCACCCATGAAGAGCCTGCCTGTCCCGGATCTGGATCCTGCCCTGCTCCCCGGCGGCACCGTCGTGGCATGGAGTGGGTGGACGGCAAACCCCTCTATGACCAGTCCCTCTTCCCTTCCTTCTCCCCTCACGTGGCGGGGGTGCTCGCTCAGCTCGCTCGCGCACTCCAGGAGATCCATGCACTGGGCGCCATCCACCGGGATGTCAAAGGCGACAACATTCTGGTGCGCTACTCGGATGGGCGGGCCCTGCTCATGGACTTGGGCTCCTGCCACTACCCGGGCGCGTCGACGCTCACTCCGCCTGCCACGCACCCGGGCACTCCCCTCTACCGCGCTCCGGAGTCCTGGGGCCACGAGCTCAACCGCGACCGCTCGCAGCAGTTCCGCGCCCAGGCCGCGGATGATCTGTTCGCCCTGGGCCTCACCGCCTGCCGGCTCGTCTCCGGTGAATACCCTCAGCTCTCAGCGCCTCGCCGGGATGAGCACGGCCGCTGGCACGTGGACGCGGTGACCGCTCCGGCCGCGCTGCGGGACAAGCGAATCAACCCACGGCTGCGTGCCTGCATCCTGCGCCTGCTCTCGGTGCGCCCGGTGGAGCGCGGCACCGCGGCAGAGCTGGCCGAAACCCTGGAGCAACTCGCGGCGCCCCGGCCCGGGGACGCCCCTGCTCCGCGCTCCAGCCAGGTACCCAGTTTGGCGCGGCCACCGGAGGAGACGGCTGTGGCCGCACCTGGGCCCAGGGTGAGCACGCGAAGGCGGCGGCCTTGGCTCCTCCTGGCGGCGGTGACCGTGGCTGTGGGCGCGTGGTGGGTGGGGACTCGACGGACCGTGGACACGCCCCACCTCGGGCACACCGAGGCTGCGCCAGCGGGCCAGTCGAAGGCAGAGGCGACGGGGCTCGGCGAGGCAGCCACCTCCACGGCGGCGGCTGCTTCACTCCACGAGCCCGAGGGGCTGGCGCAGGACACGCTGCCCGAGCCACTTCCGGAACAGGTCCGGCCTGATTCCAAGGGGCGCTGCCCTCACAAGAAGCAGGTGGCTCTCAACGGAGGCTGCTGGGTGGAGATGCCTCTGGATCGCGATACCTGTGAGGCGGCCCTGAGCGGCCACATGTTCAAGAATAAGTGTTACATGCCGGCCCCGCTACACGGACGGCAACCCAACTCTGGCCCTACGACTCCGCCGTGAGCCTGATCTGGGTCTGACATAAGCCAGCGGGTTCGATTCCCGCCGCCTCCACTGTTCTACTTCGTAGATACAGATGGTTAGATGCTGGCTCCTTTCTTGTTGCACGTACGTCGCATGCCGGAGCAGAGGGCCCTGGCGGACATGAGCTGCCCGTGCTGCCGGGGTGGCAGGAGGAGCCCTTTACCCTGGGGGAGAACGGCGAGCGAACGCCCGTGATTGACGGGCCTGTCTTGGCTCCCCTGTAATCTCAGGTGGTGCTCTCGGTGCGTGCGGGGGCCATGGCCAGGAGGCTCCATATGCAGCGCTGGGCGGTTCTGCTGCTGGTCGCATTCCTATCTGGGTGCAGCGCCTCAACGAGGGCCGTCGTCCGCTTGGACACAGGCCAGGGCGCGCCCCTCGTCCACAGTCCGCGCCGCGACGTGGAGCCGGTGGCGCTGAGCGAAAAGCAGTTCAAGCAGGCCGTCGCGCGACAGGCCCCCTCTGTGCCTGAAGTGGAGCGGCCCCTGGAGCACGCCCGGCAACTCTTCGGACTGCCCGAGCGAAGCGGCTGGTATCGGTACGAGAGCAGGAGCCAGCGCCTCATGGCCTCGGAGCCGGGGAGCACCCGGAACCTGCGCCTGCTGCCCGAGGACGAGGAGCTCAAGCGCCGCTACCTGCTGTGGTGCGAGCAAGGCTGGGGAGGTGGAGATTGCCTGCGCCTGCTGGTGGACAAGCCCTTCCTGGATGGGGACGCCAAATACGCGCTGGCCATGGCGATTGCCCACAGCAAGGTGCTGGGCGCCATGAGGGAGGAACTCGCCCGGCTGGTGAACCCCCAGGCGGTGGTGGCCACAGTGGTGGGCGGCCTGACTATGTACGCGATCTTGCTCGCACTGCCCGAGCCTGTGAGTAAGGGCATCGCCGCGCTGCTGACGGTGGGGGCCATGGCCTACCTGGGCTGGGATACGGTGTGGTTGCTGATTGACGGGTGGCTGGTGCTGATGAAGGAAGTGGATCAGGCCACCACCTTCGATGCCATCTCTGCGTCCGGAGAGAAGTTTGGGGAGACGATGGGGGAGAAGGCGGCGCGAGCCTTCGTCATGCTGGGCACGGTGGCTCTGGGGAACACGGCTTCGGGGATGGCGGCGACGCTGCCGCGGTTGCCGGGAGCCGGGCAGGCGGCGGTGGTGACCGAGACGCAGCTGGGCATCCGCTTTACGGCCCCAGCTCTGGCTCAGGTGGAGTCGGTCGCCCTCAGTGCCGAGGGTGTCACCATCGCGCTGGCCCCCAACGCAGTGGCCATGGCGGCGCGCGACAGCTCAGGCGGCAAGGCGGGCGCACAGGCTGCGCCGCCCAGCTCCGGTGGCCCGGGTGAATGGGTCGAGGCGGACGAATACATGTCTGAGAGCGCCCGGACCTATCAAGCCCAGAGAACAGGGGCACCCAAGGGCTATGCGTACCGCGTCAAGGTGGGTGACGAGGAGGTGGACTTCGATGGCTTCGACCAGGGGGTACTGCTTGAGGTCAAGGGCACCGGCTACGCGAAATGGGTCGACAAGAAGCTGAACTTTCTCGAGATCTTCGAGGGTCGTCACAAGCTGCTTGCTCAGGCGCAGCGCCAGTTCAAAGTCGCCAATGGAACGCCCATCCGATGGATCGTCGCCGAGGAGAAGTTCGCAGGTGCACTCAGGAAGATGTTCGAGGGCGCCGGTCTCCCGATTGAGGTCGTCCATGTTCCCCCGACCCCGTGAGGAGTAGCCCTCCGATGATAGAGACGTATTACGCTGGCTCCTACTGGCTCGACCGGCCCGAATCCGCCGAGGCTTGCGCGCGACGTGCGGAGCGGTTCTTCCACCTCCTGGGGCGCTGCGACCCAGCGTGGACCCGCTGGTATGAGCCGGCAGGTTCCTTCGAGAAAGCACGCGAACGCCTGTTCACCACAGACGCGGAGAACTTCCAGAAGCTGTTCGCACAGAAGAAGCATCGGATAGGTGATGGCTTCTCCTTCCACCTATGGACAGGTGACAGCCTGGAGGAGACATCCGGCGTTGATGGCAACTGCGGTCATTCCTCCCTCCACCTTCCGTCCACCTGTGTGCTCAGGCCTTACGATGAGGGGCTCATTGGGGAGCGGGTACTGACCGCGCCCGTGATGGCCGAGGTGCTGCGCGCCATGGCCCTGGCCTGGGACCCGGAGTGGGGAGTGGCTACATCCGAGGCGCACCGGCAGATGGTGGTGAAAGGGTTCCCACACGCAGGCACTTTCGTGGGCTGGGGAATGTACTTCTCGCGGCTGCGAGGCAAGGTGCCCCCACTACCTGCGCCTGTGCGCATAGAACCTGTGGAAGACAAGGGCACCCTCGTCATCCTCACTCCCGAGCGGTTCACCGCTTCCAATCTGGAGCACGTCGCGCTGGCCGCTCGCGTCCGCGAGCTGCTGGACCGGGCCGGGCTGCTGCGGCCGTTGCAGCCCTGGCCGGCAGGTTGACTGCATGGCCGTAGGTTGCTCCCTCGCACGACGCGGGCTCGGGCGGGCTGGCGCAAAGCCCGCGCAAGGGCCCGAGATACACACCTTCGGGTCGTTGCCGAGAGCCGCGGGACGGAAGGGCCTCATGTGCCCCGCGGGGCGTGAGGGTTCGGCCTCCGCCATGTTGCACGTATGTCGCAGGAGCCTGCGGTACGTACTGGGACAGGACGGGGCGACACGGGACGCGGCGGGATAACGACTCCAAGTCATTCCAGGCGGTTACGAGGTAAGGGCGCGATTCTGCTAGAGGTTTCGCACCGCCCGGCGCGGGTTCGAGTCCCGCCGCCTCCCATACGAGGAGCGTGCCTGCTCGAACGGTTCTTCGAGGTGAGCCGGGCCCCGAAAACCCATTGCCAGATCCGCGCCCCCGCCTTATGACTTGGTGGGTCACCTCACAGGTGGGCAACGCAGTAGGTAGGCTGCGGACAGGGTGGAGACATGCAGGCTGGCGCGGGAGCAGGGGTACAACCTCGCGAAGCGGGAGGACAGGCACCCGACCGAGAGGCACTCGGGCAGCCAGCGCTCAGCGCTGCTCCTACCTCCCTGCTAGACGTGGAGCTGTGCGTCGCTGCCTGGCGCCTGCGGCTCGCCGAGCAGTTCGACGAGCTGCTGTGCCTGCCCCTGCTGCGGGGAGTGCAGCGCCTGGACTACCAGGTGGAGACTGTCCTCAAGGTGCTGCGGCTGCTGCGGGGACGGGCCCTGCTCGCGGACGAGGTGGGCCTGGGCAAGACCATTGAAGCCAGCATGCTCGTCCAGGAGATGCTGCTGCGGGGCATGGCCCGCCGCGTCCTCATCCTCGTGCCCAGCGCTCTGGTGGGCCAGTGGACCGAGGAGCTGCGCGAGAAGTTCCAGCTCCCCGCCCGCTCCACGGACGCGCCCGCCTTCCGCTCCCGGGATCCCTCCGCCGCCTGGGGCGCGGAGGGCGTACTCGTCGCCTCGCTCCATCTGGCCAAGCTCGAGCGCCATGCGCGCTTCGCCAGCGCCGCGCCGTGGGATCTCGTCGTCGTGGACGAGGCCCACCATGTGAAGAACCGCCAGACCGCGGGCTGGCGCCTCATCAACCAGCTCCAGAGCCGCTTCCTCCTGCTGCTCACCGCCACCCCCGTGGAGACCGGCCTGGAAGAGCTCTACAACCTCATCACCCTGCTCAAGCCGGGCCAGCTCTCCACCCCGGCGGAGTTCAAGAAGCGCTTTGTCTCCGCGGGAGATCCGCTCCACCCCCGCAACCGCGAGCGGCTGCGCGCCCTGCTCGCCGAGGTGATGGTGCGCAACACCCGCGCCCGGGCTGGCCTCTCGGTGGCCCTGCCGCCGCGGTTCGCGCGCACGCTCATCGTCGAGCCCACGCCCGCCGAGCGGGCTCTGTACGAGGCCATTCTCAAGGAGGTCCGCCAGCGCGCCCAAGCGCCCGCCTCCTCGCGCCGCGCGCTGCGCTTCCTCATGGAAGCGGCCGGCTCCAGCCCTCATGCCGCCTTGTCCTCCCTGCGGCGCTCCCCTCTGGAAGAGGGGTCCGGGTCCGAGGCGCACGCCCCCGAGGAGGACGCCCCGCTGGCCCTGCCCCATCTGGTGGAGTTGGCGCAGCAGGCCGCGGCGGCGCCCTCGCGCAAGACCGAGCGCCTGCTGGAGCTGCTCACCCAGCTCCCTGACAAGGCCGTCGTCTTCAGCCGGTTCAAGTCCACGCTCGCGGCGCTCGCGCAGGCGCTCTCAGCCCGCGGCATCCCCTTCGTCACCTTCCACGGGGGCCTGAGCGGGCCCGAAAAGGATCAGGCCGTCCAGTCCTTCCGGGAGGAGGCCCGCGTGCTGCTGGCCACCGAGGTGGGCGGCGAGGGGCGCAACCTCCAGTTCGCCCACGTCCTGATCAACTTCGATCTGCCGTGGAACCCGATGAAGATCGAGCAGCGCATCGGCCGGCTGCACCGCATTGGCCAGCAGCACGAAGTCCACATCTTCTCGCTCTGCAACGCTCATAGCGCCGAGGAGCGCATCCTGGACGTGCTGGATCGCCGCATCCACCTGTTCGAGCTGGTGGTGGGAGAGGTGGATCTCATCCTCGGCCGGGTCCAGGGCGACAAGGAGTTCGACGAGCGCGTGTTCGAAATCTACGCCTCCACGCGGGACGAGGCCGCGCTCCAGCAGCAGTTCGAGGCCCTGGCGGAGTCGCTGGCCCAGGCGCGCAAGGGCTACGAGCAGATCAAGGCGCTGGACGCAGAGCTGTTCGCGGAGGACTTCGAGACGTGAACACGCCCCAGTCTTTCGTGGAGGCCTGGTGCGCGCACCAGGGCGCGGTGGTGGAGCCGTGGGCGGAGGGGGTGGAGATCCTCCAGCCCACCGAGCTGATCACCGCCCTGGGCCTGCCTGAGCACGCGCGCTATAGCGAGCAGCCCGCCCCCGGGAGCGTGTGGGTGGGCTACGGCTCGCCGGTGCTGGAGCGGATCCTCCAGGCAGCCACCCGGGAGGTGCCCTGGGCGGCGCTCGTGCTCGAGCCCTATGCCGCGCCTCGTGAGGCCATGGCTCGGAAGGCCGCGGAGCGCTTCTCGCTGCGAAATGCGGTGTACACGCTGGAGGAGGTGCGCGTGGAGGCGGCGGCCCGGCTGGTGGCCTCCGCGCGCTATTCGCTGCTCGCGGATGACCGGCGGGACGGGCTCGTCGAGGAGACTGTCTCCCTGAGCCAGCGGGTGAGTGTGCCGGGCTTCTGGGAGGCGGCTCGGGCCAGTGGGAGCCTCCACCCTGCCGCGGCTCCACCCGCGGGAGAGGAGCTCGCGGAGGCGGTGCGCGCCGCGCTGATGCGTGGCGAGGCGCTGGCGAGGATCCAGGCGCGCGGGTACCTCGAGGGCTTTGCCCGGCGCCAGGAGCGCGATCTGCGGCGGGTGGAGGAGTACTTCCAAGGGCTGCGCGCGGAGCTGAACAAGCGCTCGCTGCGCGCCAAGGTGACGCCCGAGGATCGGGCCCTCAAGGCCGCGGCGATTGATCGCGAGCGTGCCGCCAAGCTCCAGGAGCTGAGCGAGCGGGGCCAGGTGCGCCTGGCGGTGGCGCTCGCCGCGGCGGTGTGGGTGGAGGCCCCAGTGGCTGGGCTGGCGCTGAGGACGCGGCGGCGCAAGGCGGAGCGCACGGTGAGGCTCGAGTACGACTTCGCGACGCAGCACCTGCTGGGGCCGGCGTGTGAGGCCTGTGGGTTGGACGCGCCGCTGCCCGCCCTCTGCGACGAGAGGCTCCATGTCATCTGCGCGCGATGTGTCCCTCGGGCGGAGGGTCGCTGGGAATGCCCCGCAGGCCCTCACTGAGTCAGTACCGCCCCTCCAGGAAGTTCTTCACCAGCGTCGGCCCCTCCGGAGTGAGCACGCTCTCGGGATGGAACTGCACGCCCACCACCGGGCGCTCGCGGTGCCTCAATCCCATGATGAGCCCATCCGGAGTCCACGCCGTCGCCTCCAGCTCCGCCGGCAGCGTGGACGCCTCCACCACCAGCGAGTGGTAGCGCCCGGCCTGGAAGCCCTGCGATGCCCTCGTGAAGAGCCCCGTCCCGCTGTGCCGCACCGGACTCGTCTTGCCGTGAATCGGCGCGGGCGCGCGGATCACCTTGCCGCCAAACACAGCGCCGATGGACTGGTGCCCCAGGCACACGCCGAACACGGGCACGCGCGCCTCGCGGATGGCCGCCATGCTCACGCCCGCCTCGTACGGCGTGCACGGCCCCGGAGACACCACCACGTGCGAGGCCCCTGAAGCGAGCACCCCCGCCACGTCGATCTCGTCGTTGCGCGCCACCTTCACCTCGGCGCCCAGCGTGAACAGCAGCTGCACGAGGTTGAACGTGAACGAATCGTAGTTGTCGATGACGAGGATCATCGCCCACCTCCCTCGCGAGCCAGCTTCAGCGCGGCGCCGAGCGCCCGGGCCTTGGCCTCTGTCTCATCCGCCTCCAGGCTCGGCACCGAGTCCGCCACCAGCCCCGCTCCCGCCGTCCACAGGGTGCGGTCTCCATCCACAGCGAACGTCCGCAGCGCGATGGCCACGTCCAGCGTGCCGCAGAAGGACAGGTAGCCCACCGCGCCCGCGTAGGGCCCACGCCGCAGGGGTTCCAGCTCTTCAATGATCTGCATCGCCCGGATCTTCGGCGCTCCGGACACCGTGCCCGCCGGGAACGTGTGCGCCAGCGCGTCCAGCGCGTCGTACCCCTCGCCCAGCTTGCCGCGCACCTGCGAGACGATGTGCATCACGTGGCTGTAGCGCTCGACGACCATCAGCTCCTCGACTCGCACCGAGCCCGGAGCCGCCACCCGCCCCACGTCGTTGCGGCCCAGGTCCACCAACATCACATGCTCGGCGCGCTCCTTCTCGTCCGCGAGCAGCTCCTTCTCCAGCGCCTGGTCCTCGGCCTCGGTGGCGCCCCGGCGGCGAGTGCCGGCAATGGGCCGCACCACCACGTCCCCATCCCGCACCTGCACGAGCAGCTCCGGCGAGGCCCCCACCAGCGCTCGCGCCTCGCCCAGCTCCACCAGGAACAGGTAGGGCGAGGGGTTCACCCGCCGCAGCGCCCGATAGAGGCTGAGCGGAGGCGGCGCGCCGCGCGACTCGAAGCGCCGCGCCAGCACCACCTGCATGCAGTCGCCCGCGCGGATGTACTCCTTCACGCGCTCCACCGCGGCCTCGTAGCCCACCCGATCCCAGTGGACGATCGGCTCGGGCTCGCCGCGCATCTTCGTGGCGGGCGCATAGGCCTCGGGCGGCAGGGGCTTGCGCAGGCGCTCGGCCATGGCCTCGGCGCGCTCCTCCGCGTCCTTCAGCGCCGCCGAGACGCTCCCGTGCAGCGCCGGCCGGGCGATCACCGTGGGATTGAGCGACTGGGCGCGCGAGTCGTGCGTGACGAACTCCTCGCACAGCAGCCACTCGGAGTCCGGGAAGGACACGTCACTCGGGTGCCGATCCGGCACGTGGCGCTCGAACCACGAGACGCAGTTGTATCCGAGGTACCCCACCAGCCCGCCCAGGAAGGGCGCCTCTCCCGGAAGGGCCGCCACGGCATGCTCTCGCCAGAGCGCGCGCAGCACCTCCAGCGGCTTGCCGTCCCGGCGCTCCTCGCGCTCGCCGCGCCACAGCGTGGCTCCGTTGCGATCCAACTGGACACGGCCCGTGGGCGCGGCGCCCACGTAGCTGTAGCGGCCGAAGCGCTCGCCTCCGTAGCAGGACTCGAGGATGAAGCCCCGGGAGCTTGGCCCCAGCTTGAGGTACGCCGACAGCGGGGTGTCGAGATCCGCGGGAATCTCGACCGAGACGGGGACAGCCTCGCCCTTCTCGGCGTGCTGGCGGTACGCCGCCCTCCGCTCCTGTGCGTTCATTGTCATGACTTCTCCTCGGGGGACCGAGGCCAAGTTTCCTCCACCTGGGGCTCCCGTGAAAAGCGCCCCAACCCCACGGCCCGAGGCTCATGCCGACGGACGCTCAGCCTCCGGCAACGCCGCTCCATCCCCCTGTTTCTTCAGGGTGTAGGTGCGCTGCGGCGTGCCAGCCGAGTGCTACCGCGCCTTGTGCTCCTCGGAGTAGACGCCGTCCTTCCACTGATAGACGTGGCGGAGCTTCACGGTCTTGCCGCTCTTCAGTTCGCCCTTGTTGGTCTCCACGGAGATGAGCCGCTTCTTCCTCCGGTCGAACGAGACGGCGTGGCGGACCTGGATGGGCGGATCCGAGAGCTCTCCCAGTGACAGGGATTCCACTACGGTGCCTAGCGCCGCCCGCTTGTGGTTGGGCACCAGGTAGCTGACGTAGGTCTTGAAGTTGCTGTTGCTGCCCTCGGGAGTGGACTCCACCAGCAGCAGCGGGACGCCCGCCTTCTTGGCATCCACGAAGGAGACCTGGGCCGAGCCGCCCGGCCCCTGCCCCCCGGGCCGCAGGTCCAGGTTCGCCACGCGCTGGGTGGGCGGCAGCTTCGGCTCCATCACCCGCACCCGGATCTGGAAGTCCGCCGTCATCGCCACCGTGGCGATCTCCTTCTCCCCGTCGCCGTCGAAGTCACCCTCGAGGCGCAGCGGCGTGAGCAGGTTGCCGAACACATGGCCCGTCACGGGCCGGCCGTCCACGCCCTTGGCCTCCACCTGGTACCAGTAGTCCACCCGGTCGAGCACCCGTACCCGCTCGCCCAGGCGCTGCTTCACCGTGACAGGCGCGCCCAGCGTGAGCGTGGACAACACCCGCGCCTCCTCGTTGGGCTCCTCGCGCAGGCTGGCTTGATCCACCGCGATGAAGAGCTTGCTTCCCGGCTCCCAGGTGGAGACGTCGTAGGACGTCAGCGCGCTGGCCTCTCCGTGGACGGCGTACAGGAGGACCTTCGGCTGAGAGAGGAGCAGAGAGAGCAGGAGAGCGGGCGCCATGTGGGGACTCTCGGGGAGAGAACAAGGGAGTTATCTCCCAGGACCCCGGTCTACAAAAGTTCCTCCCCTCTAGGGAACTCAAAGGACTTGTGAGGACGGACGCCTCCTCGGACCCGGAGGCGGCAGGTGACCTGCCTGCTCCCCGCTGTGGCCGCCAACCTGTAGCGTCGTTAATTGAGAGGGGCTTTGGGTGCCACTCCGCTCCAGGACAGACCGCCGTTGGTCTCGGTGACGCCCCAGGGCTTGTTCTGCCCGCCGGGGGGCTTCTACATCGATCCCTGGCGCCCGGTGGAGCGAGCCCTCATCACCCACGCCCACGGCGACCATGCCCGCGGAGGCAGCCAGTGCTATCTGGCGGCTCGGGCGGGGCAGGGGCTGCTGCGCAAGCGGCTCGGGCCGGAGGCGGAGCTGGCCACGCTGGAGTACGGCGAGCGGCTCACCGTGGGCGAGGTCACCGTGAGCTTCCACCCCGCGGGCCACGTGCTCGGCAGCGCGCAGATCCGCATCGAGCACCAGGGCGAGGTGTGGATCGTCTCCGGCGACTACAAGCGCACGCCGGACCCCACGTGCACGCCGTTCGAGGTGGTGCGCTGCGACACCCTCATCACCGAGGCCACCTTCGGGCTGCCCATCTACCGCTGGGATGATCCGCGCCTGGTGGCCGAGGACATCCTCCGCTGGTGGGACGGCAACCGCGAGGCGGGACGGGCCTCGGTGCTGTTCTGCTACGCGCTGGGCAAGGCGCAGCGCCTCCTCGGGGAGCTGGCCCGGCTCACGGACCGGCCCGTGCTGGTGCATGGCGCCGTGAACGCTCTGGCCGGGTGCTACCACGAGGCGGGCGTGCGGATGCTGCCCACGCAGCTCGTGTCCGAGACGGAGAAGGGGGCCTCGTTCGCGGGCGCGCTGGTGCTGGCGCCTCCGAGCGCGGGCGGCTCCACGTGGATGCGCCGCTTCGGGGATGCGGCCACGGCGTTCGCCTCGGGGTGGATGCGCGTGCGCGGCAACCGGCGGCGGCGCGGGTTCGATCGGGGCTTCGTGCTCTCGGATCACGCGGACTGGCCGGAGCTGCTGCGCACGGTGGAGGAGACCCAGGCGAGCCGGGTGCTCGTCACCCACGGCTACAGCGAGCCGCTCGCGCGCTACCTGCGCGAGAAGGGGCTGGATGCGGCTCCGCTCTCCACCCCCTTCGAGGGCGAGGCGGAGGACTGAGATGCGGCGCTTCGCGGATCTCTATGACGCGCTCGACGCCACCACCTCCACCAACGCCAAGGTGGAGGCGATGGTGCGCTACTTCCGGGAGGCGCCTCCGCAGGACGCGGCCTGGGCGCTGTACTTCCTCACCGGCCGGCGCCTGAAGCGGCTGCTGACCGCGAAGGTGCTGGTGCCGTGGACGCAGGAGCTGACGGGCATCCCCGACTGGCTCTTCGCCGAGGTGTACGCGTCCGTGGGGGATCTCGCGGAGGTCATCGCCCTGCTGCTGGATCAATACGAGCGCCCCGCCAGGCCCGAGGAGATGCCCCTGTCCTGGTGGCTGGAGGAGCGGCTGCTGCCTCTGAAGGACCTGGACGTGGCCGAGCAGCGTGAGCAGGTGCTCTCCTGGTGGAAGGTGCTGCCCCGGCGCGAGCTGTTCCTGCTCAACAAGATGCTCACCGGAGAGCTGCGCGTGGGCGTCTCGGACACGCTGGTGGTGCGCGCCATCGCGCAGGTGGCGGAGCTGCCTCCGGCCACCATCTCCCATCGGCTGATGGGGACGTGGGCGCCTTCGCGAGCCTTCTTCGAGCAGCTCCTGTCGCCGGAGGTGTCGGACAGTGATGTGTCGCGGCCGTACCCGTTCTATCTGGCCTCGCCGCTGGAGCAGCCGGTGGAGACGCTGGGTGCGCCGAAAGACTGGCTCATCGAGTGGAAGTGGGACGGCATCCGCGGCCAGCTCATCCGCCGCCAGGGCAACGTGTATCTGTGGAGCCGCGGCGAGGAGCTCATCACCGAGCGCTTCCCGGAGATCTCCGAGGCCGCCGAGGCGCTCCCGGATGGGACGGTGCTGGATGGAGAGGTGCTCGCCTACGAGAACGGGCGTCCCCTGCCCTTCAGCCGGCTGCAGCGGCGCATCGGCCGGCAGAAGCTGACGGCGAAGGTGCTCGCGGAGGCCCCCGCCTCGTTCATCGCCTATGACTTGCTGGAGGAGCGGGGAGAAGACCTGCGCCACCTGCCCCTGCGCGAGCGCCGCTGGCGGCTGGAGGCCCTGCTGAGGGACAAGCCGCGCTTCACCGTGTCGCCCGCGGTGGAGACGGACTCGTGGGGGGCGCTGGCGGAGCTGCGCCACGAGTCTCGCGAGCGCAACGTCGAGGGCTTCATGATCAAGCGCCTCGAGTCCACGTACCAGCACGGCCGCAAGCGCGGCGACTGGTGGAAGTGGAAGATCGATCCGTTCACCGTGGACGCGGTGCTGCTCTATGCGCAGCCGGGGCACGGGCGCCGCTCCTCGCTCTACACGGACTACACCTTCGCCGTGTGGAACGGCCAGGAGTTGCTGCCCGTGGCCAAGGCGTACTCGGGGCTGACGGATCAGGAGATCGCCCAGCTGGACCGGTGGATCCGCGACCACACGCGCGAGAAGTTCGGCCCGGTGCGCTCGGTAGCTCCCGAGCAGGTCTTCGAGCTGCACTTCGAGGGCATCGCCGCCTCGCCCCGCCACAAGTCCGGCATCGCGCTGCGCTTCCCTCGCATCGCCCGCTGGCGCCTGGACAAGAAGCCCCAGGACGCGGACTCGCTCGCGAACCTCAAGGAGCTGCTCCATGCCCAGCATTAAGAAGAAGGGCATCCGGCGCCCGGCGCGAACAAAGAAGCCCGCGGCCCGCACCGCCCCCGTGGAGAAGGACACCCGCCCCGCGCTCGAGCGGCTCCGCGCGTGGTTCCAGGAGCGTGGGTGGACGCCCTATCCCTTCCAGGAGCACGCCTGGGCCGCGTATGCGCGCGGAGAGAGCGGGCTCATCCATGTCCCCACCGGCGCGGGGAAGACCTATGCCGCCTATATAGGACCGCTCGCCGAGGTGGCCGAGGACGGCCGCAAGGGCTTGCAGATCCTCTATGTGACGCCGCTGCGCGCCGTGTCCCGAGACGTCGAGCTGGCCCTTAACGCTCCGCTGGAGGTGCTGGGCGCGGACATCACCGTGGAGAGCCGCACCGGAGATACCTCCTCCTCCGTGCGCCAGCGCCAGCGCGACCGGCTGCCCGAGGTCCTCATCACCACGCCCGAGTCCCTCTCGCTGCTGCTCGCCAACGAGCGCGCCTTGGAGCTGTTCGCCGGTCTGCGCTCCATCATCGTCGACGAGTGGCACGAGCTGCTCAGCACCAAGCGCGGCACGCAGATGGAGCTGGCCCTCGCGCGCCTGCGCCGCTTCGCGCCGGGCGTTCACACCTGGGCGCTGTCCGCCACGCTCGCCAACCTGGATGCGGCCGCACAGGCCGTGGTGGGCACCCACGCCACGCCCACGCTCCTGAGCGCCGACATCGAGCGCCCCATCGAGGTGAGCACGCTGCTGCCGGACAGCGTGGACAGCTTCCCCTGGTCCGGACACCTGGGCTTCTCGATGCTGGAGAAGGTGGGCGCCTGGCTTGATCCGGCTCGCACCACCCTGCTCTTCACCAACACCCGCTCCCAGGCCGAGCGCTGGTACGAGGGCCTTCGCTTCGCCCGCCCCGAGTGGGAAGGGTTGATGGCCCTGCACCACGGCTCCATCGATCGCGAGGAGCGCGAGCGGGTGGAGCGAGGCTTGAAGGACGGCAGCGTCCGCATCGTGGTGTGCACCTCCTCCTTGGATCTCGGCGTGGACTTTGGCCCCGTGGAGCGCGTGGTGCAGGTGGGCAGCCCCAAGGGCATCGCCCGCTCGCTCCAACGCGCGGGACGCAGCGGCCACCGCCCGGGAGAGACGGCCCACCTGCTCTTCGTCCCCACGCACGCGCTGGAATTGGTGGAGATGGCCGCCGCCCGTGAGGCCCTCCAGCGCGGCGAGGTGGAGCCCCGCCTCCCGCTGCGCAAGCCCCTGGACGTGCTCGCGCAGCACCTCGTCACCTGTGCCATGGGCGGAGGCTTCACCCGCGAGGCCCTTCGCGCGGAGGTGCGCGAGGCCACCAGCTACCAGGAGCTCACCGACGAGGAGTTCGAGTGGACGCTGGCGCTCGTGCGCGAGGGCAGCCCCACCCTGCGCGCCTACCCCGAGTTCCGCCGCGTCGTGGAGCACGAGGGCCGCTTCATCGTCACGGACGCGCGCATCGGCCGGCTGCACAAGCTCAACATCGGCACCATCTCCTCGGACGCCACGGTCCAGCTCCGCTACTGGAGCGGAGGGCGGATTGGCTCCGTGGAGGAGTCCTACGTGAGCCGCCTGCGCCCCGGAGACACCTTCCTCTTCGCGGGAAAGAAGCTGGAGTTCTCCCGCCTCAAGGACATGACGGCCTACGTGAAGCCCGCCAAGGGCAAGGCCTCGCAGACGCCCCGCTGGTATGGCAGCCGGTTGCCCCTGTCCGGCTCCCTGGCCGCCGCCATGCGCCGCACCCTGCACGCGGCTCGGCATGGAGATGTGTCCGCGGAGGAGCTGGCCGCCGCCTGGCCCGTGCTCGATGCGCAGAGCCGCCTGTCGCGCATCCCCGCCGCCGGGAGCTGCCTCGCCGAGACGTGTGAGACCCGCGAAGGGCACCACCTCTTCCTCTATCCCTTCGAGGGCCGGCTGGTTCACGAGGGCCTGGCCGCGCTGCTGGCGCTGCGCTTCACCCGGCTGCGCAAGGCCACCTTCAGCCTCTCGGTGAACGACTACGGCATCGAGTTCCTCACCCCGGAGGACTTCCCCTTCGAGGAGGCCCTCCGCCCCGCGCTCTTCACTCGGGAGCGGCTGGTGGAGGACATCCTGGAGAGCGTCAACCTGAGCGAGCTGGCGCGGCGCCAGTTCCGGGACATCGCGCGGGTGGCGGGGCTCGTGCTCCCTGCGTTGCCGGGGGCCCGCAAGTCCACGCGCCAGGTCCAGGCCAGCGCCTCGTTGCTCTACGACGTCTTCCTTAAATACGACCCGGACAACCTGCTGCTCGTCCAGGCGCGGCGCGAGGTGCTGGAGCAGCACTTCGAGCAGAACCGGCTCGCCGGCACGCTGGAGCGCCTGGAGCGCTCCGTCCTGGAGCTCGTCCCCGTCCGGCGGCCCACGCCGCTGGCCTTCCCGCTCGTCGTCGAGCGCATCAGCGCGAGCCTCTCCAATGAGTCCCTGTTGGAGCGGGTGGAGCGCCTCAAGGAGCGATGGCAACGCGAAGATGCCAGGTCCGCGTGAGCGGCACGGAAGTGGAGCTGCTCCCCGAGCGCGCGCTCTACTGGCCCGAGGCCGGGCTGCTCGCGGTGGCGGACCTGCACTGGGGCAAGCCCGAGAGCTTCCAGCAGCACGGTATCCCCCTGCCCACCGGCGTCCTCGAGGACGATCTGGAGCGCCTCTCCCGCGCGCTGCGGAGCACGGGCGCCCGGCGGCTGCTGCTCGTGGGAGATCTCATCCACTCGCGCCGAGGCCTCACCCCCGCCGTCCGCGAGCGCATCGCCACCTGGCGCGATGGCCATGACGTGGAGATGGTGCTGGTGCGCGGCAACCACGATAGGCACCTCAAGCACCTGCCCCCCGAGTGGCGCATGGACGTCCACGAGGAGCACACCGACGAGGGGCCCTTCCGCTTCGCCCACCACCCCGAGCCCGCCACAGGCCGCTACAGTTGGGCCGGGCACCTGCACCCGGTGGTCCGGCTGTCCTTGGGAGCCGACCGCCTGCGGCTGCCCTGCTTCCACCTCAGCGCCTCGGTCGGCATACTGCCTGCCTTCAGCGCCTTCACCGGGGGCCTGGACATGACCCGGCGCGCGGGCGAGCGCATCTTCGTCATCGCCGATGAAGCCGTGGTCGAGGTGTCGCGCCCATGAGTGCCTCCAAGCGCCGCCGTGTCCTGGACATCATCGCCACCGACTCCACCTTCGAGCGCGCCGACTTCCGCGGCCGCGAGGTCTGGCTTGGAAAGTGCTTGCACTGCAACGCCTTCCTCATGGTGGACCTGAGCGGCGATCCCATCTCCCGCGCCACCATCGAGCACATCATCCCCCGCGTCCACGGCGGCACCGATGCGCTGGAGAACCTCGGGCTGGCGTGCGCCCGCTGCAACCAGGGCAAGGGCAGCCGACACGATCCGCGCTATCTCAAGGATGCGCGCGCCCAGGAGCTCGTCACCCGCCTGCAGCAGCGCCGCCGCGAGCGCTGGAGGGATCCGGACGCCCCCGAGCCAGACTGAGCGCCGCGCCCTGATGGGCCGCATCACCCCGGCTGCTTCCAGCCTGTCCTCGGGCCCATCGCGAGGCGCGTGATCCTCGCCTGTTCAACCGTCCCTTCCGCTTGCCAGAAGAGAACGTCATCACCGCGGCTCAGGCCGCCGCACCTCTTCTAGACCACTGTGGTATCTGCGCTACCCCGTGGGTCCGGCGCGCAAACGAAAGAAGGTTGACAGTCCGGGGTCGATGGTCGATGGTCGCGCGCCGCGTTGGGACGGGAGCAGGAGGAGGGACCCGCCCGCGGCATCTCTTCTGGATTCTGTTCCTCGACTTTGATCGTGATTGCCATGCCTTGCGTGCGCTCCAAGCGTCGCCCTGACATCTCGGACGAGCTCAGGCCCGTATGGGCCCCGTCCCACGCGGTCCTTCGCCGGCATGGCGCCTCTCCCTCCCTGTCGCGTTCCACTGCAGTCTCCTGCTTGCCCCTGGTCCTGGTATGAGCGGCCCTCTCTTCCCTCGCTGGACGAACACGGTCTCGCGGCTGTCCGCTGCGGGCCTTCTCGCCGTGCCTGCAATCGCCATCGGTGGCCTGATGGCGTACATGCGCTCGCCGTACGGCACCAACATGGAGCGCCCGTACGCGCAGCCGATCGAGTTCGACCACCGCCACCACGTGGGTGACGAGCAGATCGACTGCCGCTTCTGCCACTTCTCCGTGGAGAAGTCGCCCTCGGCGGGCATCCCCTCCACCACGGTGTGCATGGCCTGCCACGCGCAGGTGTGGAACAAGAGCCCGTACCTGGCCCAGGTGCGCGAGGCCTTCTTCACCGACCAGGCCATCCCCTGGGTCCGCGTGCACAACCTGCCGGACTTCGTCTACTTCAACCACTCCATCCACGTGAACAAGGGCGTCGGCTGCTTCACCTGCCACGGCCGCGTGGACGAGATGGCCGCCATCGAGCAGAAGCAGCCGCTCACCATGGGCTGGTGCATCAACTGCCACCGGGACCCCAAGCCCAACCTGCGGCCGCTCGAATTCATCACCAGCATGACCTGGACCCCGCCCGCCAATCCCCAGGAGGCCGCCGCCCTCGGGGAGAAGCTGGCCAAGGACTACGACGTTCACTCGCGGACGAGCTGCTCCACATGCCACCGATGAACCCGAAGAACGACAGCGCTCCGTCGCAGGGCACCCCCTCCTCCTTCGCGCTCCCGGTCGTGCCGGCTCAGGCCGCCGCCGCCCAGGAGCATGATCATCCCCACGAGCACGACGAGGTCGGCGCCGCGCTGGACCACGCCGCCGCCGCGGGCGGGGGTTCGGAGAACGGCTACGGCAAGACGTACTGGCGCAGCCTCGAGGAGCGGCTCGGCAAGCCCGAGTACCTGGAGGCGGTGGGCCCCGAGTTCCCCGAGGGCGCGGACCTGCCCCCCACCGGCGTGGCCCGCCGTGAGTTCATGCAGCTCATCGGCGCCTCGCTGGCGCTGGCCGGCGCCTCCGCCTGCAGCACCCGCCCGCCGGACGAGCGGATGGTGCCCTTCACCAAGACGCCGCCCGAGCTCGTCCCCGGCAACCCGCTGCACTACGCGTCCGGGATGACGTTCGCCGGGCACACCTCCGGCCTGCTCATCACCGCCCGCGAGGGCCGCCCCGTCAAGGTCGAGGGCAACCCGCAGCACCCGGTGAACCAGGGTGCCTCCGGCGTCTTCGAGCAGGCGTTCTTGATGTCCCTGTACGATCCGCAGCGCGCCCGCGTGCTGCGCCAGGGCAAGAGCCCGCGCTCCACGCGCACGCTGAACGAGGAGATCTCCGCCCAGGTGTCCAAGTCGGCCGCGGCCGACGGGGGCGCCCGGCTGCGCTTCCTCACCGAGCCGCTGGACTCGCCGCTGATGGGCTACCTGCGCGGCCGGCTCCAGCAGAAGCTGCCCAACGCGCGCTTCTACAGCTACACCTCCGTCGCCCAGGACTCGGCCCACGAGGCCACCCGGGCGATGCTCGGCGCGCCGCACACCCCGGTGTACGACTTCAGCCAGGCGGACGTCATCCTCTCGCTGGATGGGGACTTCCTGGACAGCCGTCCGGATCACCTCACCTACGCGCGCCAGTTCGCCCACCGGCGCGATCCGAAGATGGGCGCCATCAACCGCCTCTATGTGGCGGAGGCGCGCTACTCCATCACCGGCGGCATGGCGGACCACCGCCTGCGCGTGCGCTCCTCGGACATCCTGGGGGTGGCCTCCGCCGTGGCCCAGGCCATTGGTGGCCCGGCCGCCGGGCTCGCCGCCGCCGCGGCCTCCAAGTCCGCTCCCGTGAGCCACGCCGAGAAGTGGATCGCCGCCGTCGCCGCCGACCTCCGGGGCGCCGCGGGCCGCAGCGTGGTGGTCGCCGGTGAGCGCCAGCCCGCCGCGGTGCACGCCCTGGCTCACGCCCTCAACGTGGCGCTGGGCAACGTGGGCAAGACGGTGCGCTACGTGCCCGCCACCGCCGAGCACCACGGTATGGCCGGCATCCGCGAGCTGGTGGCCGACATCACCGCCGGCAAGGTGGACACGCTCGTCATCACCGCGTGGAACCCCGTCTACGCGCTGCCGGCGGACGCGGGGCTGATGGAGGCGCTGGATCCGAAGGCCCCCAACCGCGCCAGGCTGAACGTCGTCTACACCTCGCTCTTCGAGGACGAGACCTCCGCCCTGGCGGACTGGTTCATCCCCGCGGCGCACCAGCTCGAGACGTGGAGCGATGGCCGCTCGCATGACGGCACGGTGTCCATCGCCCAGCCGCTCGTGCAGCCGCTCTTCAACGGCATGCCCGAGTCCGAGCTGCTGGCGCTCTTCCTGGACGAGCCCCTCCGCCCGGCCTACCAGCTGCTGCGTGACTTCTGGCGCGGCCAGTCCGCCAGCATCGCGGACTTCGACTCGCACTGGGAGCAGCTGGTCTCCGTGGGCATCGTCCCCGGCTCCACGGCCACCCCGGTGGACACCACGGGCAACCTGGAGGCCGCCGCCGCGCTGTTCAACGCGCTCAAGGCCCCGGCCGCCGCGGGCGCCGGCCAGTACGAGATCAACTTCGTCGCGGACTACAAGGTCTTCGACGGGCGCTTCGCCAACATCCCCTGGCTGCAGGAGCTGCCGGACCCCATCACCAAGCTGGTGTGGGACAACCCGGTGCTCATCAGCCCGAAGACGGCCGAGGAGCTGGGCGTTGAGCGCGGGGACGTGGTCGAGATCAACCACGGCGGCCGCAAGGTGCAGGGCGCGGTGTGGGTGATGCCGGGCCACGCGGACGGCGCGGTGACGCTGCCGCTGGGCTACGGCCGCACCGGCCTGCACGAGACGAACGCGCAGGGCCGTGGCTACAACGCCAACCTGGTGCGCACCATGAACGCGCCCTGGTTCGACACCGGCGCCACCGTCACCAAGACGCGCGAGACGTACCGGCTCGTCTCCACCCAGCAGCACTGGAGCACCGCCGGCCGCCCCGTGGCGCTGGACTTCACCCTGGACGAGTGGCGCGACAAGAGCGACCACCACGTCAAGGCCGCCCTGGCCCGCACCCGCGGCGAGGGGGACGAGAACCTGGACGCCCCGGGCAACATCGCCAACAACCTGATGCCCTACACGTACAACGAGAACGAGTACAAGTGGGGCATGGCCATCGATCTGGCGCGCTGCACGGGCTGCTCGGCCTGCGTGGTGGCCTGCCAGTCGGAGAACAACATCCCGGTGGTGGGCAAGGAGCAGGTGATCAAGAGCCGTGAGATGCAGTGGCTGCGCATCGACCGGTACTTCACCGGCCCCGGCATCTACGAGGGCGGCTACGACAGCAAGGCCAGCCCGGACTCCGAGCCGCAGATGGTGATGCAGCCGCTGATGTGCGTGCACTGCGAGAAGGCGCCCTGCGAGTACGTCTGCCCGGTGAACGCCACCGTCCACTCGGACGAGGGCCTCAACGACATGGTGTACAACCGCTGCGTCGGCACGCGGTACTGCTCCAACAACTGCCCCTACAAGGTGCGCCGCTTCAACTACCTGCACTACACGCAGGGCCTGGCGCTCACCAGCCGCACGCCCGTCGAGAAGATGATGATGAACCCGGACGTCACGGTGCGCAACCGCGGCGTCATGGAGAAGTGCACCTACTGCGTGCAGCGCATCGAGCGCAACCGCATCAACTCCCGCATCGAGCGCCGGAAGATGACCTTCGAGCAGAGCGCGGGCGCCGGCAAGCAGGGCGAGATGCAGACGGCCTGCCAGCAGGCCTGCCCCACGCAGGCCATCAGCTTCGGCTCGCTGAACGATCCGCAGGCCCGCGTCACCAAGCTGCACAACGACGAACGCCACTACCGGCTGCTGTACGAGCTGGGCACCCAGCCCCGCACCGTCCACCTCGTACGGCTGCGCAACCCGAATCCCGCCCTGGCTCAAGCGCCCAAGGCGCATGAAGGAGAGCACTGACCATGGCCGAGACCGCCGCCGCAGACGTCGCGCTCGATCCCCTCGAGCCACGGCACCTCGTCGCGCCGCACCACGACGACAAGTCCCTCAATGACACGCTGCTGGACTACGTCTGGCAGAAGCCCGGCAAGGGCTGGCTGATGCTGTTCGGCATCACGCTCACCGCCCTGGGCGGCCTGGTGCTGGGTGTCACCTACACGCTGGCCAACGGCATCGGTGTGTGGGGCAACAACCAGCCGGTGGGCTGGGCGTTCGACATCATCAACTTCGTGTGGTGGGTCGGTATCGGCCACGCCGGAACGCTCATCTCCGCCATCCTCCTGCTCTTCCAGCAGAAGTGGCGCACCAGCATCAACCGCTTCGCCGAGGCGATGACGCTGTTCGCCGTCATGTGCGCGGGCCTCTTCCCGCTGCTGCACACCGGCCGCCCCTGGTTCGCCTTCTGGCTGATTCCCTACCCCAGCACCCTGGGCGCCTGGCCGCAGTTCCGCTCGCCGCTGGTGTGGGACGTGTTCGCCATCTCCACGTACCTCACGGTGTCCATCCTCTTCTGGTACGTGGGCCTGATTCCGGACCTGGCCGCGCTGCGTGACTCGTCCAAGACGCGGATGCAGCGGATTGTGTACGGCATCTTCAGCCTCGGCTGGCGCGGCTCCGGGCGGCACTGGCACAACTACAAGATCGGCTACCTGATCCTGGCGGGCATCTCCACCCCGCTGGTGCTCTCGGTGCACACGATCGTGTCCTTCGACTTCGCCGTGTCGCTCATCCCCGGCTGGCACACCACGGTGTTCCCGCCCTACTTCGTCGCCGGCGCCGTGTTCTCCGGCTTCGCCATGGTGGTCACCCTCATCGTCCCGGCCCGCAAGTACATGGGCCTCCGCGACGTGATTACGGACCGGCACCTGGAGAACATGAACAAGGTCATCCTCGCCACGGGCCTCATCGTGTCCTACGGGTACATGATGGAGCACTTCGTGGCGTGGTACTCGCAGAGCCAGTTCGAGATCTGGACCTTCTACGTGAACCGCGCGCGCGGCCCGTACGCCGGCGTGTACTGGCTGATGATGTTCTGCAACGTCGTCACGCCGAACATCTACTGGTTCAAGAAGGCCCGCACCAGCATCCCCATCATGTGGGTGGCCGCCATCCTGGTGAACATCGGCATGTGGTGCGAGCGCTTCATCATCATCGTCACCTCGCTGCACCAGGACTTCCTGCCCTCCTCGTGGGACATCTACGTGCCCACCTGGGTGGACTGGACCATCTACGTGGGCACGCTGGGCCTGTTCGGCACCCTCTTCATGCTGTTCCTCAAGTTCGTGCCCGCGGTGGCCATCAGCGAAGTGAAGGAGCTGCAGCTCGAGCTCAAGCACGCCGCCCACCACGCGCACAGCCACGGCGTGGAGACCGCCGCCGCTGGCACTCTCACCCACGGAGCGCACTAGCGCCATGGAAACTCCGGTTCTCGATAGCTGGGTGCTGGCCGAGTTCCCCACCCCGGATGATCTCGTGAAGGCCACCAACGAGATGCGCCTGAAGGGCTTTCAGGGCATGGACACCTACTCCCCGTACCCGCTGCACGGCGGGTCCGAGGCGCTGGGCCTGCCTCCCTCCAAGGTGCCCCTCATCGCCCTGTGCGGCGCCATCACCGGCGTGGCCACCGCGGTGTTGATGCAGGCGTGGATGAACGGCATCGACTACCCCATCAACGTGGGTGGCCGTCCGCTGATGAGCGTGCCGGCGTGGATCCCCATCACCTTCGAGCTGGCGGTGCTGTTGACGGCCTTCGGCATCTTCTTCGGAATCCTCGGGCTGAGCCGGCTGCCGCAGCCGTACCACCCGATCTTCGAGCATGAGGGGTTCCGCACCGCCTCCACGCACGGCTACTGGCTGAGCGTGCCGAAGCTCGAGGGTGTGGACATGCAGGATGTGCAGAGCAAGCTCCAGTCCCTGGGCGCGACCCAGGTGACGGTTGTCACGGGAGAGAAGGAATGAGGAGGCTCATCCCCGCCCTGGGGCTCCTGGCCCTGACCGGCTGCGACGTCCCGTCCGAGTTCTTCCAGCGCATGGAGAACCAGGCCAAGTACGAGTACTACGAGAGCTCGGAGTTCTGGGCCGACGGGCGCGCCATGCGCACGCCGCCCGAGGGCACCATTCCGCGCGAGAAGGCGGTGGGCAACCCCGGCCTCAGCACGGGCCGCGTCAACGGCCAGCCGGTGGCCGCCATCCCGGTGCAGGTGGACAAGGCCCTGCTGCAGATGGGGCAGAAGAAGTACTCCATCGTCTGCGCGCAGTGCCACGGCGTGCTCGGTGATGGTAACAGCATCGTCGCGGAGAACATGGGCCTGCGGCTGCCCCCGTCCCTGCTCGAGCTGTCCAACCGTCCTGCCGGACACTTCTTCAACGCCATCACCGAGGGCTACGGTGTGATGCCGTCCTTCAGCGGCGAGCTGAACACCCAGGAGCGCTGGGCCGTGGTGGCCTACGTGCGGGCCCTCCAGGCCGCTCGCGGCGCCGCCGCGGGGACCCAGCCTGTTCCTCAGGAGAACCGATGAATTCCGTGGAGCGTTACAACGGAACGCCCAAGCTGATGGTGCCGGCCTTCGGCATCGGCATCCTCGGGCTCGTGCTGACAGCGGTGGGCGCCTTCATGGACATGCGCGCCACGGCTCACAGCTACCTGTTCGCCTTCACCTACTGGGTGGGCATCTCCGTGGCCTCCATCATCATGGTGGCCGTCTTCCACACGGCCAAGGCCAAGTGGATGACGGTGCTGCGCCGGGCGATGGAGACCATGGCGGGCGCGGTGCCCATCTTCGCCGTGCTCATCCTGGGGCTCATCCCCTTCTTCAAGCACCTGTACCCCTGGGCGCCCGGCTCCGAGCTCGCCGCGAACCTGAACGAGCTCGAGCGCCACCACATCGAGAGCAAGCACGGCTACCTCAATGTGGAGTTCTTCGTGGTCCGCCAGGTCATCTACTTCGTGGTGTGGATCCTCGTCAGCCAGCGCCTGATTGGCTGGAGCACCCGCCAGGACGAGACGGGCGAGCTGATGCTCACCGTGAAGCAGCGGTTCCTGTCCCCGGGCTCGCTACCTTTTCTTGCCCTGACGATCACTTTTGCTTCGTTCGACTGGCTGATGAGCCTCACGCCGCTCTGGCAGTCGACCATCTATGGCGTCTATTACTTCGCCGGCAGCTTCCTGGCGGCCTTCTGCGTGCTGACGCTCGCGACGGTGAACGCCCAGGGGGGCAAGGATCTCTACGGCAACCTGGTGACGACGGCGCACTACCATAACCTGGGCAAGCTGATGCTGGCCTTCGTGGCCTTCTGGGCCTACATCGCCTTCTCCCAGTTCCTGCTCATCTGGATCGCCAACCTCCCGGAAGAGGCGGCGTGGTACCACGTGCGCATCTTCGGTGGCTGGCGGCCGGTGTCCATCGCCCTGTTCTTCATCCAGTTCCTGATTCCCTTCGGCATCCTGCTGTCGCGCAACCTCAAGCTGCAGCCGCGCAAGCTGGCCGTGGTGGCCGTGTACCTGCTCCTGGTTCACGCGGTGGACCTGTACTGGCTCATCTTCCCGGCCTACAACGAGGAGCACCCCACCTTCCCGTGGACGCTCCCCTTCGCCTTCGTGGGCGTGGGCGGCGTCGCCGTGGGCTTTGCCCTCATGCGCGCCCGCGGCAAGTACACGGTGCCGGTGAAGGATCCGTACATCGCTGAGTCCCTGAGGTACGTGCAGCCATGAAGAAGACCCAGGTCGAACAGGAGTCTCGCGTCATCGTCGGCGCGCACGGGGTGTCGTCCGAGGAGGACCACCTGGTCCTCGGCAAGGTCATCCGCGTGGGCGTCGTGGGCCTCCTCATCTTCGCGGTGGGCGCCGTGTGGGCCTGGCGTGTCCAGGTCCACACCGAGCAGGAGCTGCAGCCGGACGGCCCGCCGCCCAAGCCGGCCGCCCTGGGCCAGTACGAGATTGGCATCGTCAACCAGCGCGTGTTCGAGCAGGACAACCACGCCCTCGAGAAGCTGGGCGAACAGCACGAGGCCCTGAAGAATGGCTGGGGCGAACAGCCGGGCGTCGCCGCCCACATGCCCATCGACCAGGCCATGGACCGCGTCATCGCCGATGCCCAGCGTCCTCCTCCGCCGCCCCCGCCCCCGGCTCCCGAGCCGGGCAAGACTCCGGCTCCGGGGAAGACTCCGGCGGCTCCCCAGGGGAAGGCTCCGGCTGGCACCGAGGGCAAGGCTCCGGCTCCCCCCCCTGCCGAGGGCAAGGCTCCCACTCCGGCCCCCGCGAAGACTCCGGCCACTCCGGCCCCTGCCACTCCTGCTCCCACCCCCGCGCAGCACTAGGTCTCGTTCGATGTCGATGTCCTCCCTCTCCACCCTGCCCTCCTCGCGCGCCACCTGGCGCCTGGGGCTCGCCGTCGCCGCGCTCGTGCTCGGCGCCGCGCTGCCGGCCTTCGCCCTCCCTGGAGGAGGCAAGACGCCGCGGGACATCATCGACGCGCAGCAGCCTCCGCAGGTGCAGGGCGTGGACGTGGAGGAGCACCTCGGCGAGCCGCTGCCGCTGGAGGCCCGCTTCACGGACGAGCAGGGCCGCGAGGTCCGCCTGGGCGACGTGTTGCCCAAGGACAAACCCACCCTGCTGACGCTGGTGTATTACGAGTGCCCCATGCTCTGTAACCTGGTCATCAACGGCCAGGTGAGCGCCATGCGCGAGCTGGGCCTGGAGCTCGGTAAGGACTACGAGGCCATCACGGTGAGCATTGATCCCAAGGACACGCCGGCGCAGAGCCTGGAGCGCAAGCGCCGCCACCTGCAGGCCATGGGAAAGCCGGAGACGGCCGCCTGGCACTTCCTCACCGGCACCGAGGACAACATCCACAAGCTCACCGAGGCGGTGGGCTACAAGTACCGCTACGACGAGGCGAGCAAGCAGTTCGCCCACCCCGCCGTGGTGCAGGTCATCACCCCCGAGGCCAGCGTCTCCCGCTACCTCTACGGCACCAGCTTCCCCACCCAGGACGTGAAGCTGGCGCTGCTCGAGGCCGCGGGCGGCCGGGTGGGCACCAGCTTCGACCGGGTGGTGCTGTCCTGTTTCAAGTATGACGGCGCGATGCGCCGGTACGGCTTTTACGTGTTCGGGTTCATCCGGGTGGGAGCGCTGCTGGTGCTGACCGCGCTCTCGACGATGCTGATCTACTTCTGGAGGCGCGAGCTGAAGAAAGGCGCTGCGGCATGAGCAACTTCGCTGACAAAATCCTCTTCCTTCCGGAGCGCGCGTCGACGTTCGCGGAGCGAGTCGACCACCTCCACTACTTCGTCGTGGGCGTGACGATGGTGTCGTCGGTGGCCGTGGGCCTCGCGGCGATCTTCATGTTCTTCCGCTACCGGCGGCGCGTGCCCAACCAGGCCACCGAGTACGTGGTGCCCAACCTGGTCACCGAGTTCCTCATCGTCTCGGTGCCGCTGGTGTTCTTCCTGGCCTGGTTCGGCATCGGCTTCCGGGACTTCGTCTTCTACACCACGCCTCCCAAGGACACGTATGACGTGTACGTGATGGGCAAGCAGTGGATGTGGAAGTTCTCGTACCCGGAGGGCCCCAACGGGGTGAACGTGCTGCACGTGCCCTCGGGCCGCCCGGTGCGCCTGCTCATCACCTCGCGTGACGTGCTGCACTCCTTCTACGTGCCCGCGTTCCGCATCAAGATGGACGCGCTGCCGGGCCGCTACACGCAGGCCTGGTTCGAGGCCACCAAGCCCGGCACCTACCAGGTGCTGTGCGCCGAGTACTGCGGCCTGTCCCACTCGAAGATGCTGGCGGAGGTGGTGGTGCTGGCGCCGGCGGACTTCGAGAACTGGCTCAAGGACCAGCAGCGCGGAAGGCTGGCGGGCCGCCAGGACGCGCTGGCGGACACCTCGCTGGTGCCGCCGGTGGCGCGCATGGCCGAGGAGGGCCAGAAGCTGGTGGGCACCCAGGGCTGCCTCAAGTGCCACACCCTTGATGGGGCGCCGCACATTGGCCCCTCCTTCCTGGGCCTGTATGACCGGATGGAGAAGCTGTCGGACGGACAGTCCATCCGCGTGGACGAGGCCTACATCACCCAGTCGATGATGGACCCCGGGGCGCACCTGGTGGCCGGCTACAAGAACGTGATGCCGACCTTCCAGGGCAAGCTCCAGGGGCCCGAGACGGCCGCCATCGTCGAGTTCATCAAGTCGCTGCGCACGCCGAACGTGCGCGAGGGCGCTTCCCAGGGACCTGCCTATGAACCCATCCAGCAGTAGCACGACCGCAGACGGCGTCCTGCCCTCGCACGACGCCCACGACGCACATGGCGCGCACCATGCCCACCCCAGCTATCTGGTGGACGGCACCACGATCAAGTCGTGGCTGCTGACGGTGGACCACAAGCGCATCGCCATCATGTTCCTGGTGTGGATCCTGCTCTTCTTCCTGGTGGGCGGGATCTTCGCGATGGCCATCCGCATCGAGATGCTCACCCCGGGTCCGACCATCATGGACGCGATGACGTACAACCGTACGTTCACGCTCCACGGCCTGATCATGATCTTCCTCTTCATGATCCCGGCCATCCCGGCGGTGTTCGGCAACTTCATGCTGCCGCTGATGCTGGGGGCCAAGGACGTGGCCTTCCCGCGGCTGAACCTGGCCAGCTTCTACATCTACCTGTCGGGCGCGTTCCTGGCGCTGTGGGGCATGCTCAACGGCGGCCTGGACACCGGCTGGACGTTCTACACGCCCTACAGCACGCACACGACGACGACGGTGGCGCCGGTGCTCTTCGGCGCGTTCATCATCGGCTTCAGCTCCATCGCCACGGGCCTCAACTTCATCGTCACCGTGCACACCATGCGCGCGCCGGGCATCACCTGGTTCAAGCTGCCGCTGTTCGTGTGGGCCATCTACGCCACCAGCTGCATCCAGGTGCTGGCCACGCCGGTCATTGGCCTGCTGCTGGCCGTCGTCACCGGCGAGCAGTTCTTCCACTTCGGCCTGTTTGATCCGGCGCGCGGCGGAGATCCGGTGCTCTTCCAGCACCTGTTCTGGTTCTACAGCCACCCGGCCGTGTACATCATGGTGCTGCCGTCCTTCGGCGTGATGAGCGAGATCGTCGCCACCTTCAGCCGGAAGAACATCTTCGGCTACCGCGCGGTGGCGTACTCGAGCCTCGGCATCGCCTTCGTGGGCTTCTTCGTGTGGGGCCACCACATGTTCGTGTCGGGGCAGTCGACCTTCGACGCGGGCGTGTTCGGCGTGCTCACCATGCTGGTGGGCGTGTTCACCGCCATCAAGGTCTTCAACTGGGTGGGCACCGTCTACAAGGGCGCGGTGGACTTCAAGACGCCGTTCGCCTACTTCTGCGGCTTCCTGTTCTTCACCGTGTTCGGCGGGATGACGGGCATCGCGGTGGCGACCACGTCACTGGACGTGCACTGGCACGACACCTACTTCGTGGTGGCCCACTTCCACTTCATCATGGTGGCCTCCACGGTGATGGCCTTCCTGGCCTCGCTGCACTACTGGTTCCCGAAGATGTTCGGGAAGACGTACCCCGAGGGCTGGGGCCTGGTGTCCGCGGCGTTCATCATCCTGGGCTTCAACGCGACGTTCATCCCGCAGTTCCTCCTGGGCAACTCGGGCATGCCGCGGCGCTACTTCGAGTACCCGGAGCGCTTCCAGATGCTGAACGTGGCCTCCACGGCGGGCGCGTCGCTGCTGGCGTTCGGCTTCATCATCATCGCCATCTACCTCACGTACTCGCTGGCGTATGGGCCGGCCTCCGGGAAGAACCCGTGGCTGAGCAAGGGCTACGAGTGGCTGGCGGAGTCTCCGCCGCCGACCCACAACTTCGTGGGCCCGCAGCCGACCTACCCCGAGGAGCCGCACCTGTACGTGGATCCGAAGAAGGCCGAGGTGCCCGATGCAGTCTAACGCTCACACCGCGGGCGCCTCGCCCTCGGTTCCCAAGCTGGCGGAGCACTTCGCCTCGCTCGAGGTGCAGAACCACGCCGCCCGCCTGGGCATGTGGCTGTTCCTCTCCACGGAGATCCTGCTCTTCGCGGGCCTGTTCGTCTGCTACGGCTGCTACCGCTTCCTGTTCCCCGAGGCGTTCGCGGCGGCCAGCCGGCACCTGGACCTGTGGCTGGGCGCGACGAACACGGTGGTGCTCATCACCTCGTCGCTGACGGCGGCGCTCGCGGTGCACTACGCGAAGGCGGGCCGCAACGGCCTGGTGGCGCTGATGTTCATGCTCACCATCGCCATGGCCTGCGCGTTCCTCGTCATCAAGGGCGTCGAGTACAGCCACAAGTTCGCCGAGGGCGCGCTGCCTGGGAAGTACTACCACTTCGAGGAGGTGCAGCTGCCCGGCGCGCCGCTGTACTTCACGGTGTACTTCCTGGCCACGGGCCTGCACGCCTTCCACGTCATCGTCGGCATGAGCGTGCTGGTGTGGCTGACGGTGAAGGCGCTGCGTCAGAAGAACTTCGGTCCCCACAACTACACCGCGGTCGAGCTGGGCAGCATGTACTGGCACCTGGTGGACCTGGTGTGGATCTTCCTCTTCCCGCTGCTGTACCTCATCTAGTTCCAGGAGCTCCGAATCATGTCCGTGGCCAACGAGTCACATCAGGAAGAGCGAAACATGGCGGAGCACCACAGCGCCGCCCCGTACTGGATTGTGTGGGTGGCGCTGATCATCCTCACGGTGGTGACGGTGCTGACGGGCCGCATGCACATCAGCTGGGCGCTGCCGCTGGCGCTGGCCATCGCCACCACGAAGGGCTTCATGGTGCTGCTGATCTTCATGCACCTGAAGGACCACAAGGGCGCCAACCGCCTCGTCATGGGCGTGTCGATCCTGTTCGTGCTGATGATGCTGGCCATGCCCATGGCCGACTTCGCCACGCGCTTCCGTCCCGCCAACCCGGCCGGCTCGCACCTGAGCGATCTGCCGGACCTGAACTTCCTCGAGGGCACCGCGCCCACGCACGGTGTTCCGCACGGCGCCAACCATGCGGCCCCCGGCTCGCACTCGGTGCCGAAGGAGAACCAGGAGTAGTCCTCCCGTCCTGGCTTGGAAGTCTCCGCGCGGCGCCGAGGGCTCTCCCCGGCGCCGCGTGGCGTTTGCGGGGTTAGGATGCGGCCATGGCCAAGCGCACCCGGATCATCGAGGGCATGTGGGACTGTTCCTCGTGTGGCACGAAGGGCATCCTCGCCCGGCACAAGAAGTGCCCCCACTGCAACAACCCGCGCGAGCTCACGGGCCAGGAGTCCGAGTTCGACTTCGGCGACACGGATGCGGCCACGGGCAAGTCCCTGCGCGAGGGCGTGACGGACGAGAAGGCGCTGGAGCTGGCCAACGCGGGCGCGGACTGGTTCTGCGCCTATTGCGGCGCCTCCAACCGAGGAGATCAGGAGATCTGCAAGAACTGCCGGGCCGAGCGGGGCACGGATGCCAAGGCCCTCCAGGAGGAGGCGGATCCGGGCCTCCCGCCCGAGCAGCCCGCGCCGGCCGCTCCGAAGAAGCGAGGGGCCCTCTTCAAGGTGGGCATGGTGCTGGGCGGCCTGCTGGTGTTCTGCTGTGGCAGCTCGATCGTCTACGGCATCTGGTCGTCGATGACGCACGAGACCACGGGCCAGGTGGTGAGCACCGACTGGAAGCGCACCGTGTACCAGGAGCGCTTCACGCCCGTCACGCTGGAGGGCTGGGCGGACGAGCTGCACGCCCAGTCCTCGCGAATGCCGGTCAACGGCGCGGGCGAGGTGGCGGGCGTGCAGAACATCCGCGGCTGTGTCCCGCGCCAGCGCACCACGCGCAAGGTGGCTGACGGCACGGAGCGGGTCTGCTCGACGAAGCACCGGAAGACGGCCTGCGGCACGGAGGAGAAGTGCCACACGCGCAACAAGGGCAATGGCTTCAAGGAGGAGGTCTGCGAGGACGTCACCAAGTACTGCGACGAGTCCTACGAGGACTGCCGCAACGAGACGCACTACCGCGACGAGCCCGTCTACGCCCCGAAGTGCACGTACGACAGCTACCAGTGGAAGGAGGTGACGCACCGCGAGGCCTCGGGCGGAGACGGCGAGCCTCCGCGCTGGCCGGACCTGAGCGTGAGCCCCGAGGACCGCCTGCGCCGCGAGGAGAAGTACACCCTCCACATCGCGTATGACGGCGGGAAGAAGAACACCACCTTCGAGCCGAAGACGGAGCAGGAGTACCTCGGCTGGAAGAAGGGCCAGCAGGTGTCCCTCACCGTGAGCAACGGCGGGGAAGTGAAGCAGATCGTCCCGCGTTGAACCGCAACGCCCACGGTTTCTGGAGCCGAGCCCATGGAGTGCACCCGCTGTGGCGCCTGCTGCGTGGCGCCGGACATCGCCGCGCTGGACAAGCCGCTGGGGATGCGCTGCCCGCACCTCACCGTGGACAACCTGTGCTCGGTGTATGACCGCAGGCCGCAGGTCTGCCGCAGCTACGAGCCGGACGAGGTGTGCCGCCTCATCGAGGCCCCCACCCTCGAGGAGCGCGTACAGAAGTACCTGGCCCTCTTCGGGCTGACCGCCGAGGCCGAGGCCACGCGTCAGAAGGGCTGTGCCTCCATGCGCCGGGCCCGCGGCGAACCGTAAGCCCGTGGGCAGGCTCGGACCTGCCGACCTGCCAGGGTCTTGTCTCCCCGCGTCGCGGGCGCTATCGCGGGCGGCGTGCTTTTCCAACCGACCGACTCCTTTGCTCCCGCCACAGGGCTGGGCTCGCCTCACGCGCAGACGATCTTCGCCTCGATCGTGCGCCCCACCCGGGCCCCGACGGTGCGCCGCGAGCGCTTCGAGCTGCCCGACGGTGACTTCGTCGACCTGGACACCTTCGATGGAGCCGCCGGGGCTCCGCATGTGGTGGTGCTCCATGGGCTGGAGGGCTCGTCCCAGGCGGGCTACGTCGTCGCCATCCTCCGTGGAGCCTCCGAGCGGGGCTGGGGCGCCACCGCGATCAACTTCCGCTCGTGCAGCGGCGAGCCCAACCGCCTGGCGCGCTCGTACCACTCGGGCGAGTTCGGGGATTCGCTCACGGTGATGAAGCACCTGCTCTCCCGGCTCACCGGTCCCCTGTACGCGGTGGGCTTCTCGCTGGGCGGCAATGTCCTCTGCCGGCTGCTGGAGGAGACCGGAGCGAACTCGCCCGTTCAGGCCGCTGCGGTGATGAGCGCGCCGTACGATCTCGACTCGTGCTGCTACAGGCTCGATGGCCCCGGGCCCTTCCAGCGCCTGTACCGCGAGCGCTTCCTGCGCTCGCTCAAGCAGAAGGCTCGGGAGAAGCTGCGGCGCTTCCCCAACGCGTTCGACGGAAAGGCCATGGAGGCCGCGCGCTCCATCCGCGCCTTCGATGATGCCGTCACCGCGCCGCTGCATGGCTTCCGGGACGCGGCCCACTACTACCAAGAGGCGTCCGCGGGGCCGAGGCTCCATGCCATCCAGCGGCCCACGCTGCTCTTGAGCGCCAGCGATGATCCGATGCTGGTGGCTCCGGTCATCCCGCCCGAGGCGGCGAACAACCCGAACCTGACCCTCGTCCTGACGGAGCGCGGAGGCCACGTGGGCTTCGTCTCCGGCCGGGTGCACTCGCCGCGCTTCTGGGGCGATGCGCAGATCCTCGCGTTCTTCGACGCCGTGAGGGCCGCTCAGCCGAAGTAGAGGATCAGCCCGAGCTTGGCGGACGGCATCATGTAGTTGAAGCGTCCGCCCCTGGCGCCCGTCTTGCCAAGGCTGTTGATGAACGGCTCTCCGAGATCCTCCACGTCCGGCACCTCGAGCTCGATCCAGCTCAGGCCGCCGCGCACGAAGAAGGTGTAGCGCCCGGGCTCACCGACCTCGAAGCCCGCATGCGTGCTGGCGTAGGTGAAGCCCACGCGCTCCATGGAGAAGAGTGGCGGCTGGGAAAGATCCGCCATCCTGCGCGCCACCGTCCGCGAGTCTCCCGCGAGGGCGTGCCCCACCTCGAGCGACAAGGACGGGGTGTACCAGCCCTGCATCGGCAGCAGCGTGATGCCCGCTCGGGCGCCCAGGCGGATGCCGTTGTGCGTAGCGCCCACCTCCAGCCGAACGGACCTCGACGCCCGGAGTGCCGCCGACAGCCCCGCTCCGTCTGGAATCCCCGCATCGAGCAGCAACCCGAACGGGGCCAACTGCTCGGTCTCGCGCGTCTTGGCATGGAGCTCCGGTGCCTCGGCCCGCGCTGTCAGCCCGCCGAGCACAAGTCCCGCAACCACCAGCGCGCGCCCTGCCCCCATTCCCGTCCTCTCCCCCATCACACGCTAGGGCAGCCGGTCCCGGCGAGTGCCCCCACCCGCCGGGTACCGGCTCTCCTCCCCCTCCACTTCCCACCACTCCCGAGCCGTCCCAACCGGCGTGTGCCTACGAGGTGCTCCGCCGTGCCGTCCCGCCCGTCCTCGCCCTGCCCGCCCTACCCGCCCAACGCGATACCGCTCTCCGACCCGCCCGACCCGCCCAACTCGCCCGACCCGCCGCCCGACCCCACTGCGTACCGCCCTACCCACTCCCCGCCCTACCCGACCCCGTACTGCCCCGTACCGCCGTGCTGCCCCGTACTGCCCCGTACTGCCCCGTACTGCACTGACCCCGCCGTCCTGCCCCGCCCGTACTGCCCCGTACTGCACCGACCCCGCCGTCCTGCCCCACCCTTACTGCCCCGTACTGCACCGACCCCGCCGTCCTGCCCCGCCCTTACTGCCCTGACCCCGACCACCATCCCGCCCGTGCTGCCCCGTACCGACCCGTACTGCCCGACCTCACCGCTCCCGCCACCCTGCCCCACCACCTGCCCCGTCCTGCTCCGCCCGCCCTGCCCGCCCCCGACCACCCGTCCTGCCCACCCAACCCCGTCCCGCCCGACCCCGACCCCTGCACCGCTGACCGCCCCGTCCTGCCCACGCCTTTGTCCTTAGCATCCGGCATGCCGAAGCCTTTTCGGACCCCATTCCCTCGTGATCTCAAGGCTTTGGCTCGTATTGCCCTTCAGTGCAGGGGGGAGGGGGGACCGGGGCACTGAAAAAAGTTCCGTCCTGTTACTGAGGCACTGAAACCCATCCGGAAATTGCCGCCCACTCATGGCCCTTTACGGCACTACCTGAAACTCACGAGCCGGTACCAGCAGGCCCGCTCCTGACCGGTCAGTACCGGTGGGTAGGCTCCTGAACGTTCAGGACCGCCAGGCCCCCGCTCCCGACTGGTCGGTACCGGCACGCCCGCTCCCGACTGGTCGGTACTGGCACGTCCGCTCCCGACTGGTCGGTACCGGCACGCCCACTCCCGCCCGCACGATGGCCCGAAGAACCTGGTGCGTCATCGTTCCGACTTGGAGGCTTTCGTAGCCTGGGCTCCTGCTCACTCGGGAGGTGTTCCATGCGGCTGCGACAACTCGGAGCGGTGCTGTTGATCTACCTGACAGCCTGCGCGGGCACTCCTCGGGCGCTGTATCCGGAGACCGACCCGGCCGAGGCGGAGCTGGCGGCGGTGCGCTACGAATTCCACATGCTCACCGCGGAGAGTGGGCGCTCCGAGCCGGTGGAGGTGGACACGAAGGACTTCCAGCGCGCCATGAGGGTGTTGGCGCGAGAGTTCCGCCCGCCAGCACAGCCTGCGGAGACAGCACGTTGGTTGATGGAGGGCTCACTGCAAGCCGACCTGTTGGCGGAGGCGGAGCGCGGGCGAGTGGTGAGGCTGATGCCACTGGAGGACGGCAGCCCTCTGGAGGCGAGCTCGGCGGCGGAGCTGAAGCGCAAGTACCTGGGCCTGTGCCAGCAGGAGTACGGCGGAGGCGACTGCCTGGGGCTGCTGGAGGATGGTCCCACCCTCACCCGGGAGGACGTGCGCACCCTGGGGCTGGCGCTGGCGTTGAAGGACGTGCTCAAGCAGACGCGCGTGGCGCTCAAAGGCATGGTGTCCCCACAGGCGTTGATCGGGATGATTGTGTGGACGTGCTGCATCTACTTCACGCTCTGGCTGCTGCCCGAGCCCGTGTCCAAGCTGGTGGCGGCAAGTTTGACGCTGGCGCTGCTGGCGTGGCTGCCGGTGCACACGCTGTGGGGGCTGATGGACGGCTGGGGCCGGCTGGTGCACGAGGTGGATCGGGCCACCTCCTTTGAGCAGGTCGAGGAGGCCAGCGCCCGATTCAGCAAGTTGCTGGGAGAAAACACGGCGAATGTGCTGGTGATGGTGGTGACGGCGGTGGTGACGGGGGGCACAGCGAAGTTCACCGAGCAGCTACCGAAGCTGCCGGGCTTCGCGCCAGCGGCGGCCTGGGCCGAGGCGCAGGGCTTGAGTCTCGCGGGGGCTGGAGAGGTAGAGGTGGTGGCCGCCGCCGAGAACGAGACCTTCACCCTCATGGTGCGCCAGACCGGGAGCCAAGCTGCCGCGGCAGCGGAGGAAGCTGCGACGGAGCGTGAGGGTGTCACGGTCATCATCCGCCATCAGGGAGGCAACCGGCAGGTCTTCATCAACGGCCAGCGCTGGCACCTGCCCGCCGACAGGTCCATCCATGAGATTCCGGCCAAGGATCCAGTGGGGGATGCACTTCAGGCAGCGGCCCAGCGGGTAGCGCGGGAATGGAGCCGCACTCAGTTGTCACCGGAGCAGGTGGCGGCCATTGAGAGGGCGGTTGGCCAAGGTAAGTTCCTTGATGCACGGCTCATGGAGCGCAGGTTTCGCGGGCAATGGGTGGAGAAGATGTTGCGGGACCAGTTCAGGCACCTCCGGTGGAGCGGGACGGGTGTCGATGTGTTTGATCCTACAACGGGGCTCCAGTACGAAGTGCTCGCCGGGACGAATTCAAACATGGAATTGCACGGAAGGCGGATGGCGGAGGTGCTCTTCCGTCTGATCACGTTCTGAGGATCGCCTGAATGTGGCTGAACAACGTCATCTATGAAAACCGAGTCATCGAGAAAGAACGGTTGGAACTCAGTGCTCGAGACTCGCTCTACTTTCTTGGGCGCAACCTGACCCTTCGGCGTTGCACCCTCGTCTTGGGCGTGCCCGCCCAAAGGCTTCACGTCAACGACACACGAATCATGGAGTGCACCATCGAGGTCAGGGCGCGCCTGAAGAACTTCCAGTGGTCCTCTGCCCACTTGAAAGGATGCCGGTTCAAGGGGCGCTTCATCGGCAACGATTTCGGTAGTTGGTCCGACAAGCCAACCGAGGCAAGCATCGAGGATTGCGATTTCACTGAGGCGCACTTGCAAGGATGCCGCTTCCTTCAATGCGATGTCCGCACACTCAGTCTCCCTCGCTGGCCATACTTCACGCTGCTTGATGCTGGGCGCAGAGCACTCGAACTCGGGGCTGTTCCGTGGCCGGGAACCGACGGGCCCATTATCGGGAGAGTACTCGCGCAGACTCCACCTGATACTCAAGCCCTCTCGTACTCGGCCCGTGACCTCGCGAAGTTCTGCGGCACCACGCCAGAAGCCCTCAAGGCCCTCATCGAAAAGTTGGACGGCGTGTATTACTGAGCCCGCCCGCTTTATTAGAACACGAGCCCATGCCCAGCCTCCCCCCCTGCGGGCTGTACCGGACCCGGCGCGCTCTCGGCACCAGCATCCCCGAGGGACGCCTCGTCTACTTCCACAACCACGGCGACCCGGGCCCCGGCCTCTACCTGCCGAGCGGCTGGAGCGCCAACCGCGCGCGCTGGCACACCCGCGGCACCACCCTTCCAGATCCATCGTGGGCCGAGCACCTCGAGCCGCTGCTCGCCGAGGGCCTCTACCGCGTCCGCGAGTCCTTCACCTGCTGCGAGAAGCGCTGCCAGACGTTTGATGCGGAGCAGCTGGTGCAGCTCGGTTACAACGGCACGGCCGAGCCCATCCTCTTCATGCCCACCTGGACGGCGACAGGCCTGAGCATCCCCACGCAGGGGACCCTCGTGGACAGAGGCCGGCTGACACGGCTCGTGGCGCTCAAGGTCGCCGAGTCCCAGGAGCCGTCCGCGGACCGCTCGTTCCTGCACTGAGGAAGGCCTCGGCCATGAGCCGGACAGCGGTGCTCACTTCGACGGGGTGAGCACCACCTGCGTGTCGCCCACCATCCGGCCCTGCTCATCGGTGAAGCGGGCGTGCACCTCCAACGGGGCCGAGAGCCAGCCGCCCTGCACCGGCGTGCTGTACGAGAGCGGCACGTCCACGCCCGGCGTCACCGGCGCGGCCTCGCCCTCGCGAGGGAAGAACTGGAGCACCTCCCCCGAGGGAGACTTCGCCGCCACCGACAGCCGCGCGCCCTCCGGAGCCGTGTAGCTGAACTGCACCGACGCGCCCTCGGGGCACGCCAGCTTGCCGCCCGGCAACGCCTCGCCCTGCACCTTCCCTTCAGAAGACACGCAGAAGGCGCGCACACCATAGGCCGTCTCGGCCGAGCCCTTGCGCGCCTGCCACTCGCTGCCGGCCGGCTTCTGCCCGCCGACGCGCGGGAGCACCACGACCATGGCCACCGCGGCCACCGCGACGGCCGGGAGCGCCACCTTCCACCACTCCCAGAAGGAGCGCCGCTCGGGCGCGTCGGCGCGGGCCTTGGCCTGCACCCGAGCCATGAGCTGGGCCTCGAGCAGCGCCTCGCGCTCCTTCGGCAGCACCCGCTTCTCCAGCGAGGACTCCACCCGCGAGAGCCGCTCGTACTGCTCACGGCACTCGGCGCACGTGGCCGCGTGCTCGCGCAGCCGCTGGTGGCCCTCCGCCTTCAGCTCTCCAAGGAACAGCGCCTTCAGCGCGGCCCGGGCCTCATCGTTCTTGCACGTCATGCCTCGCCCCTCCCCTTGAGAAAACCCCAGCCCTTCGCCTGGATGTTCTGCAGATAGCCCCGCGACTGCAGGTACTCGAGCAGCCGCTGCTTGAGCCCCTTCTCGCGCCGCCGGACCTGGATGCGCGTGAGGCCCACCCGCTCGGCCGCGCTCTCCTGCGCCAGGCCCTCGGTGAAGCGCAGCTCGAACAGCTCGCGCTCCTGCGGCGACAGCCCTTGCTTGAAGTCCTGCAGCAGCGCCTCGACCTCCTGGTCCTCGAGCTGCTGCTCCAGGCTCTCCTGGCCGCCCGAGGTGACGCCGGATTCCCAGTCCATCGTGGAGCCCTCGTCCTGCGGCCCCAGCCCCGCCACCACCTCGCGCGAGCGCGACTGCTCGAGCACCACGTTGCGCGCGATGCCCATCAGGAACTGGGCATAGGGCCGCACCCCGTCGTACGCCAGCCGGGTGCGAGGCTCGAAGGCTCGCGCGAACGTCTCCAGCACGGTGTTCTCCACCTCGAGCGCCCCTTGAAGGTGGGCAAACCCCCGCCCACGGAAGGCGAGCGCCCGCAGCGCTCGGGCCAGGGGCTCGGCGTGCGCGCGATACACCTCTCCCAACACCTCCGGTGCGCCGTCCCGGAAGCGCCGCAATCGCTCCTGATCCCACTCCCACGCCATTCCCGCCACATAGCAGCGGCGTTCAGCCGCCGTCACTCTCACTTGTCGAGAGCCGGGCCGGGTGGATCGCCTTGGGGCAAAATGGCACTCTACGAGGCACTTTTTGCGCTTTGAGCACCGTGTCCGCCATGCCCTCGAACCGCGCACCCTCCCGCCTCACGCTCTGGCTCCCCCTGCTGGTGGGGGGGCTCGTCCTGGCCCGGCCCGCCCGGGCGGCAGAGCCCGAGCGCGTCTCCTACGCCCTCATCATCGCCAACAACGCCGGCCTGGACCCAAAGCAGGCGCCGCTGCGCTACGCGGACGATGACGGGGCGCGCTACTACGAGCTGTTCGCGCCCCAGGCCCGGGAGACGGTGCTGCTGAGCGTGCTCGACGCGGAGACGCAGGCGCGCCACCCCGGGCTGGCCGCGCACACCCAGCCCCCCACCCGCGCCGCCGTGAAGGAGTCCCTGGCGCGCCTCTCCGCGCGGATGAAGGAGGACAAGGCGGCCGGGAAGGTGCCGGTGCTCTACTTCATCTTCACCGGCCACGGGCAGCGCGGGGCGGCGGGCGAGGGCTCGGTGAGCCTGCTCGATGGCCCCTTCACCCGGACGGACCTCTATACGCAGGTCCTCAGCCCCAGCCCCGCGAGCTTCATCCACCTCATCGTGGACGCGTGTGACTCGTACTTCTTCGTCAACTCCCGGGGCGCGCTGCCCGTCGGCCCGGCGCAGAAGGTGGCGGTGGCGCAGCTCCTGGCCTCGCGCGAGCTGGACAAGTTCCCCCAGGTGGGCGTGGTGCTGTCCACCTCGAGCGCCCAGGAGAGCCACGAGTGGAGCGCCATCTCCGCGGGCGTCTTCAGCCACCAGGTGCGCTCGGCGCTGGCGGGCGCGGCGGACGTGAACGGGGACGGGCGCGTGGAGTACTCGGAGCTCACCGCCTTCATCGCCGCCGCCAGCCAGGGCGTGGAGGACGTGCGCGGCCGGCTGGACATCTTCGCGCGTCCGCCCGCGCTGGACCGGAGCGCGCCGCTGACGGACCTGAGCCGCCACGCCGCCATGGGCTACCTGCTGGTGCCGGAGGGGCTGGGCGGGCGGATGTGGGTGGAGGACACCCGAGGCGTGCGCGTGGCCGACTTCCACAAGGAGAGCCAGCGCCCGATGGTGTTGGCCCTGCCACCGGACCGCAGCTACTACCTGCGCTCGGAGGGACGGGAGGCCCGGCTGACGGTGCCTCGCGCGGGCGCGGTGGTGGATGGGGGCAGCCTCTCGTGGAGCAGCTCGGCGGTGGCCAGCCGCGGCTCCGTGGAGGAGGCCTTCCGGGACAAGCTCTTCAGCGTGCCGTTCGGCCCCAGCTTCTACAGCGGCTACGTGGCGAGCCAGGGGCAGACGCCCGTCGCCATGGATGACGGGCCTGATCTCTCCCCGTGATGCTCCTGCCTCTGGCGCTGATGCTGAGCCTCGGCGCGACTCCCCAGGCCGCCTGTGAAGGCGAGCGCCTGGTGCTGCTGCCTTTCGACTCGGTGGCCCTGACGCGCCCGGAGGCTCGGAGCACGGAGGAGGCTGTGCGGCGAGCCCTGGCGAGGACTCCGGGCGTGTGCCTGGAGCCGCGCAAGGACACGGTGGAGCGGCTGCGCGCACGCGCCGGAAAGCAGGAGGAGTGCTCGGAGCCCACCTGCCGAGCGTCGCAGGTGAAGGCGTTCGGCGCCCAGTGGCTCGTCCACGGGCGGGCGCTGGGGCTGGGCGGGGAGCGCACCGTGTCGCTGGCGCTGCTGGGAGCGGATGGGCAGGAGACCCGGACCACCTTCCAGGTCCCCACGCTGGACGCGGAAGCGGAGGAGGCCGCGAGGAAGGCCTTCGGCTCCCTCTGGGAGGCGCGGCATCCCCGACGGGAATCGAAGAAGACGCTGCATCCCCTGCCGATGGTGCTCATGGGCACGGGGGTGGCCGCGCTGGCGGTGGGAGCGGGCTTCGGCCTGGCGGCGCACTCCACGGAGAAGCGCTTCTCTCAAGGCACCGGGGGTTGCCAGGGCGAGGGAGAGGACTTCCGCCGCTGCTTCTCGGACGGGCTGCGCCAGGGAGAGCGCCAGAGCCACCTGGCCAATGGGCTGCTGGGAGCAGGCGCCGTGCTGGGAGCCGGAGGAGCCGTCCTCTTCGTCTGGGAGCTGCCATGAGCGCGCGTCTGGCCACCGTGGGCCTGGGCCTGCTGTGCGCGCTGGGGCTGGTTGCCTCCTGCCGCTTCCAGCCGGACCTCTCACGCTTCGAGCCCTGCGCCGAGGATGACACCTGCCCCCTGGGCTACACGTGCCTCGCGGAGGCGCACCGTTGCTTGCCCGATTGCGGCGCTCAAGGCCCCTGCCCTGTGGAGTCCCCTCCCGAGCCCTCCCCTGACGCCGGGCCCGACGAGGACGGCGGCACGGATGCGGGCCTCGACGCGGGCCCGGACGCGGGGCCCCCCCTTACCCTGGTGACGGAGACCCTCGCGCCAGCGGTCGAGGCGCTGCCCTACACGATGGCGCTGGAGGCGGATGGCGGCACTGCGCCCTACGGCTTCCGCGCCACGGAAACCCTTCCCGAGTGGCTCACGCTGGACGGCGGCATCCTCTCGGGAACTCCGCCCACGCCCGGCAGCTTTCGTGTCGCCGTGGAGGTCTCCGACTCGGACACGCCGCCCGCCACCCGGAGCGCCGCGTATGACTTGCGAGTGCGCCCCCAGCTCCGGGTCGCCGGGCCGGGAACGCTGGTGGATGGCTACCCGAACAAGTTCTATTCCGAGCGCCTCTCCGCCACCGGAGGCAAACCGCCCTACAGCTTCAAGCTCCTGGACGGGGGATTCCCTGGAGACCTCACGCTGCTGCAGGACGGGAGCGTGACGGGCACGCCGTCCGCCACGGGGACCTACAGCTTCCGGGTCCAGGTGACGGACTCGGACGACGCGCAGCCCCAGACGGCGGTGCGGCCGCTGGCGCTCGGGGTTGTCAGCTCACCGTTGGGCCTGACGATCTCCAACCAGTCCGTCCCCGACGCGCGAGTGGGAACTCCGTACCAGTACGTCCTGAGGATCTCGTCCAACTCCAACGTCACCTGGACGCTCAAGGCGGGCTCGCTGCCCGACGGGATTGGCTTCCACACGGACACGGCGACGCTCTCGGGCACCCCCAATGCCTCGGGGAGCTGGACCTTCACGGTCAGCGTCACCGACGGCCTGTTGGGCACCGCGGAGAAGTCCTTCACGCTGACGGTCTACTGAGGCCGCGAGCCCTGCCTCAGATGGCGTCGAGATCGATGTCGCAGCCGATCTGCTCGCCCAGAGCCGCCAACGCCTCACGCATCTTGCGAGCGCTCGTGCCCTGCGGAAGGGTGACGACGCCCTCGAGCACGAAGAGCGGAGTCCCCGCGAAGGGCGCGGACTCGATCCGCGTCTCCAGCTCCTCGACATTGACGGAGTGCTGACGGAGGAGCCCGGTCACGCGGGCGGCGATGCCGAGCTGATCATTGCTGTAGACCTTGAGCCGGTAGGGGATGCTGCCGGGGGCGCGGGAGCCGGCGGCGGCCGCATCATACATCTCGAGGCGCAGCCCCAGCCCGGGGCCTTCGTTCTCGAGCTTGCTCCGGAGCGAGGCGAGCGATTCGGCGGGGCCCACGATGAGGGCCAGCAGGGCGAAGTGGCCGCTCAGATTGACCATGCGGCTGTCGGCGAGGCTGGCGCCGACGTCATACACGTGACGGGTGAGCTCGGCGACGAGCCCAGGGCGATCGGGACCAACGGCGGTGATGATGAGCTGAGGCATGGCCGGGACCATACCAACCTGGCCAGGGCGCGAACGCGCATCGAGCGCGGAGGGGCTCCGATCTGTCGGCAGCGGACGTTCCGGGAAGCGAGGGGCCGCGCCAGGGCGAAATCTCGTCCAGGATGACCTTCCCGTTCGGATCGACGACCGCCTTCCAGTCGTAGCGAATCTTGTCCGGGTCGTCCTCGAAGTAGTCTCCGGCGATGGAGATCGACCCGTCGGGTTGCTCCTCACGAGGCCCCACCCATGCAGAGCCCCTCTGTCCCGGAGCTGGACCCCGCCTTGCTTCCTGGCGGCACTGTCGTGGGGCGCTGGCGCGTGGTGGCCTGGGCGGGTCAGGGCTCCCATGGCGCCGTCTACCGCGCCGTCCCCGTGGGCCTGCAGCACGCTCCCGCCGTCGCACTCAAGCTGGCGGTGTCCGCGGACAACCCCCGCTTTGCTCGCGAGGCCGCGCTGCTCTCGCGCCTGCGCCACCCCAGCATCCCCCGCCTCTGGGACTCAGGCACGTGGCAGGGGCCCGGCGGCAAGCTCCATCCCTTCCTCGTCCAGGACTGGGTCGATGGTAAGTCCCTCTACGAGCAGTCCCTCTACCCTCCCTTCTCCCCTCAGGTGGCAGCAGTCCTGGCTCAGCTCGCTCGCGCACTCCAGGAGATCCACGCCCTGGGTGCCGTCCACCGCGACATAAAAGGCGACAACATCCTGGTGCGCTACTCCGACGGGCGCGCCCTGCTCATGGACTTTGGCGCCTGCTACTACCCGGGCGCCGCCACGCTGACTCCGTCCGCCCTGCACCCGGGCACCCCTGCCTACCGGGCTCCGGAGTCCTGGTGCCTGGAGTTCAACCGGGACCGCTCGCTCCAGCACCGCGCCCAGGCCACGGATGACCTGTTCGCCCTGGGCCTCACCGCGTGCCGGCTCGTCACCGGCGAGTACCCCAAGCTGTCAGCGCCTCGCAGGGATGAGCATGGAGACTGGCACGTGGACGCCGTGACGGCTCCGGCGGCGGTGCTGCGAGACAAGCGCATCGAGCCGCGACTGCGCGCCTGCATCCTGCGCCTGCTGTCGGTACGCCCACAGGAGCGCGGCAGCGCGGCACAACTGGCCGAGGCCCTGGAGCCGCTCACACCGCTCCCGCGGGAGGACTCCCCTGCTCCGCGCTCCGTCCGCAGGAGCAGCTCGGCGCGACCGCCGAAGGGAACCGCCGAGGTTGCAGCGGGGCCCAAGCGGAGCACGCCAAGGGGGCGGCTGCTGCTCGCGCTGGCGGCGGCGGCCGTGGCCCTGACCGTGGGAGCGTGGTGGGTGGGGACTTGGCGGACCGTGGACACGCCCTCCGTCGCGCACGCGGAGCTGGCGACAGCGAGACGCTCGAAGATGGGGACGACGGGGCTCGGCGAGGTCGCCACGTCCACCTCCACGCAGGCCCCTGCTTCACTCCACGAGCCCCAAGGCCTGGCGGAGGAGACACCGCCCGAGCCACTTCCGGATCAGCTCCGGCCCGACTCCCAGGGGCGCTGCCCTCATAAGAAGGAGGTGGCCCTCAACGGAGGCTGCTGGGTCGAGATGTCTTTGGACCGAGAGACCTGCGAGGCGCTGAAGCTCGGCGGTTCCATGGGCAGCATGTTCAAGAACAAGTGTTACATGCCGGTCCTACCCCACGGACGCCAACCCAGCTCCAGCCCCACGACTCCCCCGTGAGTCTGCGCGGGGACTGACATGAATCGGCGGCTTCGATTGCCGGGTGCGAGTTGGGCCGCCCCGTTCTGGATGGAGCATGCCGCGCACCGTCTCCTCCTGCCACGGCTTCGCCTTGATGAGCTTGCCTACGGTGGTCGCGGGTAGATCCTCGAGGACTCCTCCGGCCCGCCCGGTGAGACGAGCCCCCAATAGAAGGAGCGCGAGGCGCGAGGCAGGGTGATCCCCGGGTTCAGCGCGTCGAGCAGGAGTTCCTGCCGCTCGGGCTCCCAGGCCACCACGGCGTAGAGTGTGTCCGGGGAGTTGCCGGGGAGACGGGGGGTGCGGAGCACGGGCACGGCGTTGGAGAGCCGGAGATTTTGTGGAACGAACTCGACCGCGCTGTCCAGGTTCAGCGCGCCCTCCTCGACGAGCCGGCCTCCTTTGAACACGTGACGGTGGAGGAGCTGGGAGGTGGGCGACGGGCCGGTCTCCGCCAGCCACAGCACGTCCGGCTCGAAGCCGACCACCTGGCCCGGCAACGTCTGGCAGGCGTCTTGTGTGCGCTCGGTCCCCCGAGCGGTGAGCCGGTACGGGCACGCCTCCTCTGCGAGGGGCGGGATCGCCCCGATCTTCAATCGGGAGACGAACATCAACCGATCCCCATCGCGCAGGAGAATCGCGGGAGGAGCCTGGAAACCGACCTCCGTGCCGTTCCAGGGCGTCGGGGTCACGCTCCGCACCAGGCCCTGGTCACGGGTGTAGCGCACGAGGCCGCCCACTCGCACCACCAGCAGCTCATCCGGAGACGGCAGGAGGAACTCGGCGTGGAGGTCTGGGTCGCTCAAGGAATCGGTCAGCGTGAGCTGGGTGCCCGTGTCCACGAAGCGCCGCACCTCCGTGTCGCTCACCACCCACACCGTGTCTCCGGCGACGGCAGTATGGGTGTTGTAGAAGAACGCCTCCTGGGTGTCCCCCCGAAAGACCTTCGAGTAGCAAACCCAGGCGCCTTGCGTGGTGCGCTCGAGGGAGGGGCAATAGGACGGCAGCCGGGAGAGGGGCGGCTGGTCAGAGCGGTCCCTGGCGGCGTGGAGGTCCGACTGGAAGACGCCGCCCACCGGCGAGAAGAAGGTGGCGAAGTGGTAGTGCCCCGGCTGCTCCAGGGAAAACCCCAAGACGGGGGACGCGTCCGGCCCGCTGAACACCACCTCGCTGGGGAGCTCTCCCCCCTGCGGACCGTAGGCCTCCGACGTGGCGGAGATAGGCTCGACCAGTTCCTCCGGTGGACACGGGGGGCTCGGGGGGCGCAGGAAGGACACGTGAGCCCGCTCACCGGCGAGCAGGAACCCCGCGGTCTCCATGCCAGAAAAAGAGACGACGCATGCCCTTTCGCGTGCGCAGCTCCCAGTCCCGAGCGGGACCGTGCACGGGCTCTCATCCTGGCAGCTCGAGAGCCCGAGCAGGAGTGTCAACAGGGCCAGACCTCGGTGGACCTTCATCATCGAGACTCTACTGCGGAGAGAGGGTGGTCGGTGGAGGAGGTCAGGCCCGTGATGACAGCCCGCCACTGGCCGCCTGTGTTCTGCAGGTTGGAGACGATGCTGGGAGAGATGTCCGCAGCGCTGACGGTGAGGTGGGGAAAATCGATGCAAAGAAATCTGCGGATTTTTCCCACACCCCTCTTGAGGGCCTTTGGCTCGTGACAACCGCGCCTATGGCTACCGGCCCGGCGCGCCGCGCGTGGAGCCCGTCATCGCCATCCAGAGCGGTCACCGCCCGCTCGGCCGCATGCTCATTCCCAGACTTGGTCTCCTTGCGTCTGACTTTAGCAATTCCTACCCTGGCCTGTAATTCGCATCCTTGGGCTGCCCCTGGGAACCCGGGGGACCGCGGGTGCATGACAGGCTACGGCGAACGCGCATGATACCCAGACATCTCTTTCGTGTGGCGGTAACGGTCCTCTCTCTGGCCGCGCTGGGCTGCGGCACACCGGACGCGGAGGGCCGCAACGGCATTGCCTCCGAGAACCCGCTGGCCTCCGACGCGGCGCTGGTGGAGCTCGGCCTGCGCAAGTTCAAGACTCCCTACCCCACGCTGCTCATCGGCAACTGGGTTGGCGGCGTCTTCCGCAACGTGGACGGCTGGGTGCAGGTCCATCCCTGAGGCATCCCCTCATTTTGCGAGCAGGCAGGCAAGCGTTGACTGGGCCGTCTGATGCAATAAGTAGGGTGTAGCGGCCACTACTTGACCGGTGAGGTCATCGGCCATCAACGAGGAGCAGGTTCGTACCTTCCTGGAGGGGTTGTTCGGGGAGGATTTGCACGCCAAGCGAGTGCTGTCGCTGACGCTGGCGACGCTGGGAGTGGTCCAC
>NZ_JBJMQP010000045.1:0-5236 GCF_045802625.1 Hyalangium sp.
CACCTGATCCAGCAGCTTGAAGCTGCGCTTCTGGATCGTCGCCTTGGCGGTATCGAAGTAGACCTTGTCCTTGATCTCGAGCCGATCCTTCTGGATCTCGACGATCTGCTTCTCCTTCACCGGGCAGCCCTGGTTGTCCACCGGGCCCGGCTCCGTCGGGCAGTTGTCGCGGTGATCCGGCACCGTGTCGCCGTCCGTGTCCTTCGCCGGGCAGCCCTTCAGCTCGGCGATGCCGGGCTCGGCCGGGCAGGCGTCCACCGCGTCCTCGATGCCATCCTTGTCCGTGTCCGGGCAGCCCTGGAACTGCGCCACGCCCGGTACCGTCGGGCACTTGTCGTCCGGATCAAAGACCCCGTCGCCATCCGAGTCCTTCACCGGGCAGCCGTGCGCATCCACCCGGCCGCTCTGGCCCTGGCACGTGTCGTCGGCGTTCTTCACGCCGTCGTTGTCATCATCCAGCTCGGGGCACTCCTCGGCGGTGTGCTTGCCCCCCGCCACGCAACGGGGCGGCGTGTGCCCGTAGGCCAGCCCGAGCAGCGCGCGGAACGTCGGAGTGCCAGGCGCGTTGCCGAACGCCACGCCCGCCAACCCGTAGACCTCCATCGTGGTGCTCAGCGGCAGCCGCCCGCCGGCCAGCGCCTCGACCGTGCCACCCTGGCGCGAGAAGGGCACGGAGCCGAGGAGGTTCAGCTCGCCGCGGATCCCCTCGCCGGTGGTGGCCAGCACGCCGCCCAGGCGGAACTCGGAGCCGGTCTCGTCCTGGATGTTCTGATCCTGCACGAGCACGCGGGTCGAGCGCACCGACACGCCCGCGTCCAGGCCCGCGCGCAGCGCGCCGAACCGGCGGCCCACCATCACGCTGGGGATGATGCGCGGGGAAGCATCCTTCGCGAGCGAGGCGGCGCTACCCACCGGGAGGCCCACCTGCGCTCCCACGGCCAGATCCACGGGCTTCTCATCCTCCTGGGACAGCAGGCCCAGCCGCGCTCCCACGTACGGCGTGCCGAGCCCCGCTCCCGTGGAGGGCTTGTCCAAGCCGAACTGCGTCAGATCATCCCCGCTCTGCGTCAGCAGCAGGGGCACCTGCGCCGAGAGCTCCAACCAGTTGAAGACGCCGTACGCCGCCGCCAGGTGGCCCGTCACCCGGCCCTTCACCAGCGAGCCCACCTTCTCGCCATTGCGGAACAACGCGAGCGGATCATGCTGGTAGTGGCCCGTGAGGGAGAAGCGGTAGCCGCCGCGCGTGAGCACCTCGCCCGTACCCAGCACCAGGGAGCCGCCGCCGCTCGGGTTGAGCGTCAGGCGCTCCAGCTCGAGCTGGGGCAGGCCCTGAGGCTGCGCGAGCACGGTGGCGCTGATCAGCAGCGAGACGAGCGCCAGCGGACGCGCCAGCGCGAGCGGGGATCGCGAACGGCTCGCGCGGCGGGCGGCAACCGGTGGGCGGGCGAGCGGTGTGGCATCGAGCATGTCGTCTTCTTCCTACGATGGGCTCAGAGAGGGGGGGGCTGGGCACGGACGGATCCGCGCCCAGGACTCTCTGACGCGACTGGATGTGATACGCGCCACCCTCCAGCTTGCCACGAGTCGTCGAGTCTCCGACAATTTGGGGACTGACTCCCACCGCCGGTATTGACTGGGTGCGTCACAGGGTCTGGGCGGATCCATCGGATCAGGCCCCAAATCCCTGGCTGGCGGGGTGCTGCGTCCTGCGCCGATGTGCGCAGGGCTCCAGGCGCGCCCGCTCAGCCCATGAAGGCGGTGTGGCTGAGCACGCCGCGGCCAATGGCCATGATGCCGCCGGCGATGAGCGCCAGGGCCACCAGGACGGCGATCAGCGGCAGCACGTAGCCAGGGCTGGGGCGCTTGCGGTTGATCACCAGCAGCGCGTGGGTCACCGACACCGCGAGCACCATCATCACGATGTGGCCGATGAGCTGCGGATAGAAGCGCCCCATGGCCACCAGGATGAGGCCCAGGAGCGCCTGCAGATCGAGCAGCCCCGTGAAGATGGAGCCGAGCACACGCACGCCCTTGTCGACGGGGCGCTTCATCGCCAGCCCGGACGCGAAGTACGCCAGGGCCACGAGGCCCGCGAGCAGCACCAGATAGCGGAGCCCGGAGTGGGCCTGGAACAGGAAGTTCATGCCCCGCTCTTACTACCGGCAGCCGCGCCACGCACGGCCCTTCACGTGGGATCCGGCCGGGGCGTCCGGGGCGTGCCCTTGGGGAGCTCGGGCGGAGAGATGGTGCGCCGCGGCAGCTCGCCGGTGAGGCTGTGCAGGAACGCCACCAGCTCCTCCACCTGCGCGTCCGTCAGGCTCTGCCCGAGCTGGTACTTCGCCATCAGCCGCACCACCGAGGGCAGCTCCTCCACGGAGCCGTCATGGAGGTAGGGCGCCGTCTTCTCCACGTTGAGCAGCGTGGGGACGCGGAACTGCATCCGGTCCGCCTCGTCTCGCGTGGCCTCGTACCGGCCCTGATCCCGCGCCTCCGGGTAGGCCGTGGAGGCCCCCAGCTTCCGGAAGGAGGTGCCCCCCAGCGTCGGCCCGTCATGGCACGTCGCGCAGCCGGTGGTGACGAAGAGTGCCAGCCCTCGGCGCTCCTGCTCGGTGAGCGCGGCGTGCTCGCCCGCGAGGAACCGATCGAAGCGCGAGCGCGTGGTGAGCTGGCGCTCGAACGCGGCCAGGGCCTGCGTCACGTGGGCCAGCGTCACCGGCTGCTTCTCACCGGGGAAGGCCTCCTGGAAGCGCTGCACGTACTCCGGCATGGAGGTGAGCGTCGCCACGACGTGCTGATCGTCCGGCATGGCCATCTCGTCGCCGTCGAACAGGGGGGACTCGGCTTGGATCTCCAGGGTCGAGGCGCGGCCGTCCCAGAACTGCGCGATGTAGCCCGCCACGTTGTAGACGGTGGGCGAGTTGCGCTTGCCCTTCTGCCCTCGATGGCCCGTGGAGACGGGCTGGTGATCCACGCCGTAGGTGGCCAGGTCGTGGCAGGTGTTGCAGGAGATGTCGTGGTTCTTGGAGAGCCGCGCATCGAAGAAGAGCAGCTTCCCCAGCGCGATCCGGGCCTGGGAGTCCTTCTGCTTCGGGGTGGCAGGCCGCGCCAGGAAGGGCGCCACCAGCGCCTGGGAGTCCAGGGGCTCGGGCGTGGGAGAGACTGGCTCGGGCGTGGATGCCGCCGCTCGCAGCGCGAGCGCGCCCAGCCCCACCAACACGGCACGCCCGAAGGGGAGCTGGCGCCGGGTTGGCTCCTTCATGCACGCATCTCCCGTGTCATTCGAACCGCCCGCACCCTAGCAGTTTTCAGGACGGCTCAGGCTCCCAGCTTGAAGCTGGGCGGGTGCTCGGCCTCTCCGCGGCGGATCAGCTCGCGGACCACGGCCTCCAGTGCCTGGATGCGTCGGCCCGCGCGGCCTGGCGCCCAGAGCGCGGGGAGCTGAGCGCCCAGGAGCGGCACGGCCTGCTCCACGCCTCCCGCCTTTCCCTTCAGGGCTCGGGCCGCCGCCAGACGGATGTTCGCCGCGGGCCGCCGGGTGACTCCGTCACGCCACAGCAGATCCAGGGCATACGTGGTCCACACCGCGAGCACGTCGTCGGGTCGCAGGAAGGCCTCGAAGCGGGCCATCGCCGAGTCCCGCTCCTCACCCGCGCGGAGGGCCTCCTCCGGCAGCTCCGTGTGCAGCGGCGTGCTGCGCGCCAGGGGCTGGCGAGGAGCCAGGAGGGCCTCGAAGCGCTCGCCGGTGGAGGGGCGGCACGCGACCAGGTGTACCAGCTCGGGCGGGATACCCTCTTCGGTCGGGTGGGCGTTGGCCTCGGCATAGAGGAGCACGAGCCGGGAGAAGTCCTCGGCCAGCGAGCGCAGCTCCAGCGGTGGGCGCCAGGGCGACTTGTAGATGCGGCGGCGCGGAGGATCCTCGCGGTGGGCCCGGCTCTCGATCTGCGTGTCCACCATGAACTCGAAGGGGTTCAGCATGGCATCGAAGCGCGTGGGGTCTCCGCCCTCCAGCGCTCCGAGCACCTCCACCACGGCTTCGATGGTGGAGACGCAGTGATCCGCCGGCTCGGCGCGGATGCGGTAGTTGCTCGGGCGGCGGGGGGTGAAGCCGATGCGCGGGAGACTCGCCAGGAGCGGATTGCTCTTCACGACCTTCTTCGCCAGCGGCCAGGTTCCATCCACGACGATGAGCGTCTGGGGAGGGTGCGTGGCGGCCTCGGCCAGCGGCATGGCGTCCTGGCCGGGAAAGAGCACGGCCACCCGTCCCGGAGTCGCGGCGAGCGCCTCCAGCCGGGCATGGCCGGTGAAGTCCACGCCGATGTGCAGCTCGGAGTTGGGCAACGAGAGGTGGGCCATGCGGGCGGTGCCGATGGCCACACGCCGCTCGCGGGGGTGCTGGAGGAAGACCACGCGCGTACGAGTCTCCAGGCGCGGCAGGCGCGCGCAGTAGCACGTAGTCTCGGGGCGGCGGCAGCGCAGACAGACGGGACGCACGCCCCCGCTTTACGGCAGCCTGCCTGGGTCGGCAAGCAGGCATGCGGGAAGGCGGTTGGGCTCCCGGGCTGGGGAGGCTCGCAGGGCGCTCAATCCAGGAAGCGCCGATCCCAGCGTCGGGTCTCTTCCGTGGACTGGCCGAGCAGCCTCCTGTTGTCGGGCTCGTGGAAGAGACAGGGCTCCAGCACCCGCGCCAGCTCTCGGTAGGCCGGGAGCGTGTCACCGCGTTCCGTGTCTCCGGCCTCGGGCCATGCCCCCAGGGTGATGAGGACCTTGTCCCCCTCCATCTCCTGGACGGTGGTGCCGGGGCTGTGGAGCCGTGAGCGCAGCCCCTCGGCTCCTCCCAGTTGTCCCAGCGCCGGTTGCCCCAGGAACGTGAGCCAGTGCGGAGCTCTCACGCGAGTTCCTACGTCCCACGAGTAGCCACAGGGCGAGTCGTAGACGTCGATCCCCGGATAGCGAGACCAGTAGCGCGCCACCTCCCGCCGCACACCCACCAGATGGTACTCGGCGTTGAAAGTCAGCCCGCCATGCCCGGAGCACAGCGGGAGGGGCGCGGCCAGTTCCATGGCCAGTTCACGCACTCTGCCTGGGCCATGCTCTTCCAGGAACTCGGTGGGAAGCCAGAACATCGCCGCGCACACCGCGTGTGCCTTGTCCCACCCATGCCGAGATTCCAGATTCTTGCCCCAGTACTCGAAGCGGTACCGATTCTCGGAGGACTTGTCGGCCAACTGAATCATGG
>NZ_JBJMQP010000046.1:0-2447 GCF_045802625.1 Hyalangium sp.
GGTTCCAGCAAACCTCAATAAAGTGTGACAAGCACCCGTCGCGGGTAGACTGGCGTGGTCAGGCCGTATCCGCACGCCAACCATGCGGCCGGTTGGAGCGGGAGCGTTGTGGAGTCAGCAGGAGTAGCAGCCCGAAGACGTGGACGCGGGCAGGGCATCCGCGGGGTGCTCATCGAACGCGAGCACGAGCTTGCCACGATCGAGCACGCCCTCCGATGTGCTCGGGACGGCGTGGGCAACGTGGTCGTGATCGAGGGCCCAGTCGGTAAGGGTAAGTCGCGGCTGCTCAACGCGGCCGGTGATCTGGGCAGGCAGTGCGGATTCCATGTCTTGGGAGCGCAAGCAACCGCCCTCGAGCAGGAGTTTCCATTCGGGGTGGCCATCCAGCTGTTCGAGCCGAAATGGATCAGCTCAAGCACCGACACCCGGGAGAGGCTCCTTGCAGGTCCGGCGAAGGCCGCCCGCCGATTGTTGGAAGGGCTGATCGGAGAGCAGCTACCGCCCAGAGACAACGCGTATCCGATCATTCACGGCCTCTTCTGGCTGGTCTCCAATCTGGTTCACCCTCCCCAGCCGGCATCGCCTACGACCCCGGTGGCCATGCTGGTGGATGACATTCACTGGGCGGATGCCCCGTCGCTTCGGTTTCTCGCCTATCTGGCCGAGAGAGTCAGCGATTTGCCAATCGTCCTCGTCGTCGCGTCTCGTTCGGGAGAGCCAACCAGCGATCCAGGCGTGCTTCGGGTCCTGCGCGGAGCGGCTATGGGGAGAACTCTGAAACCGCGGGCGTTGAGCCCGGCCGGCGTCGAAGCGCTCGTGCAGGAGGAGTTTCCGGACGCGGATCCGGATTTTTGCGCCGCCTGTGCGCGCGTCACCAGCGGGAACCCGTTTCTTGTCATTGAACTCCTGGCGCAGGTCAAGTGCGACGGCTACGCGCCCGACGACGCTACAGCGAAGCTGCTCGCCAACCTCGCCCCAAGCTCAGTTCTGAACGCCGTGATCGCCCGTCTCGGTGCGATGCCCGAACCTGTCCGGCAGCTCGCGTGTGCCGTCGCCATCCTCGGGGACGGCGCGTGGTTACATCATGCTGCCGAACTCGCCGGGCTCGAGATCCGAGCGGCCTCCGACGCAGCCGACATTCTCGCGGCGAGCCACATGCTGCGGGACGGAGTCCCGCTGTCATTCGTGCACACTGTCATTGGATCCTCGGTCGTGCAGTCGATGTCGAAGCTGGCCCGCGAAGAAGCACATCGTCGGGCTGCCGCGATCCTCGATGGTGGGGGGGCTCTTCCAGAGGCAGTAGCCGCCCACATCTTGGCCACTTCTCCGCGTTCGAGCGCGGGAGCGGTCGAGGTCCTCAGGGCAGCGGCGCGCAACGCTGTCGCCTCCGGCGCTCCGGCCACCGCTGTCCGCCTGCTCCAGCGGGCGCTGGCCGAGCCACCCCCGGACCAGGCGTGTCCAGAAGTCCTCGCCGAGCTGGGACAGGCCGAGGCGCTGACCGGATCGGCTCGGGCGGTTGACCGCCTCGGCCAGGCACGTGCGGCGAGTGAGGATCCGACGCGACGAGCGGAGCTGGCGCTCACCCAGGGCCGAGCCCTTTACGTCCAAGGGAGGCATGGCGAGGCGGCGGCGGTCTTCGACCTCGGGCACGACGAGGTGAAGCACACGGGCGCGGCGCTGGCCGACGAGCTCGAGGCGGCATACGTCTCCGCCGCATCACTTGTCCCTGAACTCCTAGCCGAGGCTCGACGACGTCGTGAGGAGATGCTCGAACAGGCAGAGGGTGAGCCGACTACCGGCCAGCAGGTGGCGCTCGCCCACGCGGCGGCTATGGACGCGTTGAAGGGCGAGCCCCGGGAGGCCGTAGCGCGCCTGGGGAAGCTCGCATGGAAAGACGGAGCGCTCCTGCGAGCGGAGACCGCGGACGGCTTGGCCTGGCCTCTTCTTGCCCGCGCCTTCACCGTCGTCGACGAACTCGAGCAGGCTGTCGCGCTCTGCGATGCCGCGATGGCGGATGCACGACGGCATGATTCTCCCTTCGCATTTGCCACCGCGAGCGCATGCCGCGCGCGGCCGCGCTATGACCAGGCCCGGATAGTGGAGGCTGCCGCTGACGCTCAAGCCGCTCTCGATGCCCGCCGTGATGGTTGGCGCACCTTTGTGGGGCTGGCATCGGCTGTCTGTGCCCAATGCTGCATCCAAGCGGGACGCCTCGATGAGGCGGAGAGGATCCTGGCCATCACGAACGAGCCAGAGGTCCAGGACAGCCTGGACCACGCCCAGCTGCTCGATGCTCGCGCACAACTCCGACTGGCGCAGATGCGGCCTGACGAAGCGCTCGTCGACGCGATCCACGCCGGAAAGCGGCTCGAGGACGAGTTCTGCGTATGGAGTCCCGGCGTGGTGGCCTGGCGGACGACTGCGGCTCTTGCGCATCTCGCGCTTGA
>NZ_JBJMQP010000004.1:0-70000 GCF_045802625.1 Hyalangium sp.
CACGGGAGGCGGGCTCGCCACGGGCGGTATCGCCCCAGAGGGCCGCGGCGGAGGTGTGGGGCGAGGGAGCGGCGGAGGTGTGGGCTCCACCGGCGGTGACGCGCGAAGGATCGGAGGCGCCGCGGGCTCCACCGGAGACGTCCGAACGATCGGCGGAAGCGAGGGCTCCACCGGCGGTGACGAGCGAGGGCTCGAAGGCGCTGCGGGCGCCACCGGCGGTGACGTCCGAACGATGGGAGGAAGCGAGGGCTCCGCCGGCGGTGACGTGCGAAGGATCGGAGGGGGCGTGGGCGCCAGGCTCGGAGGCGGCACACGGGGCTCCGCGGGAGGGCCGGCGCGAGTCAGCGGAGGAAGGCTCGTCGCCCGAGCCTTCTCGGAGGACTCCGGCTCACGGGCGGGTTCCTGAAGCGCTTTGCGAGTGCCCGTCTTGGCCTTGCCGACGGCCATGGGAGGACGGCTGGAGTCGGGCTCTGAACGAGCGGCCCCGGTGCCTTGGCTGGCTCCGAGCACGCTCTTCACCGGGACGATGGGAGTGGGCGTGGGGGGCTCCTCTCCCCGGACGGGAACTGGCGCGCGGGCGGACGCCGCGGGAGGGGCCTCACCCGGCGGAGCCAGGGGAGAGCGCACGATGGGCGTCGGAGTGTGGTCAGACGCCTCGCGCTCGGTGGGCGCCGCGGTGACGATGGAGGTGGGCGGCTCGTCCGGACTGTCGCGCCGGACGCCAGGGGGCGGACGGACGACGGGCGTGGGTTGCTGGAACTCCTCGGAGGCGGGGGACTCGGACTTCGAGTCTCGCAGGGGCCGCCCCATGACGACAGGAGGCTCGTTGGGGCGCGCATCCGGCTCGGTCTTGATGAGCCGGGTGTCCATCCCGTCATCCGTCAGCTCGTGTCCCAGCACCAGCGGCAGATCGTCCTTCGACTTCGTCCTCTTCGCCGAGCCCTTGCCCTTTTCCGCGCCGCCCTTGCGAGACGAGCGTCGGCCGCCGCCCTCGGGAGGCTTGATCTGGGAGATGCGGTTGGTGGGCGTGCCCGTCATCGTCGGCGCGGGCGGCTCGCTCGCGGCCTCGGTGCCGGTGACGCGCTGCTTTCCGAGCAGCTCGTCATAGATGTCCAGCAGCTTGCCGCGGATGAGGCCCGCCTCCAGCGTCTCCTCGGCGAAGGCTCGGGCCTCGCGCCCCATCTCCAGGCGGCGCGGCACATCCCGCGACAGCTCGATGATGTTTTTGGACAGGGCACTGGCATCCCCCGCGGTGTGGAAGAGCACGGCGGAGGAGGGGAGCAGCTCGCGCGTCACTGGCAGATCCGCGGCGAGCACCGGCCGGCCCGCGGCGAAGTACTCGGACATCTTGGCCAGCGGTCCGCCCTGGAGCCGGTTGCGATCCACGTCATCCAGCGGCATCACGCCCACGTCCGCCAGCGCCAGCACCTTGACGAGATCGTCATGGAGCACGGGCGCCTGGAACTCCACGTGCTCCTGGACGCCCAGCTCCTTGGCCATGTCCTCCAGGTGCGGCTGCCAGTCCGGGTGGCGCGCGCCCACCAGGGTGAGCTTCACCTCGGCGCCGTGCTCCACCGCGAGCGCCAGCGCGCGCAGCAGGATGGGCAGCCCCTGCCACCCCGCCTGGCTGCCCAGGTACATCAACCGCATGGGCCGGCCGTCCGGCACCCCGAGCACGTCCGGCGTATACGGCCCCAGGTCCACCGGCGCGCGGATGACGCGGATCTGCTCCGTGCTGGCGCCCAGCGACTGGATGTAGGACCGGGTGGTCTGCGAGCCTGTAATCACCAGATCGGCGTTCATCAGGCAGAACAGCTCCTGGCGCCGGACCTTGGCGAGGAAGCGCTTGTCGCTCTCGGTGTGCGGGTGGGTGTAGCGCAGCTCCTGCGAGGGGAAGGTCTGCGCCTCGTAGATGAGGCGGTAGCCGTAGTCTCCCTTGGTCTCGCACAGCACGTAGCCGCCGAACGGATCGGTGAAGTGGGCCAGCGCGTACTCCTCGCTGTCGAGCTGGCGGCGCACGGCGCGCTCGAAGGTCTGGATCCGCGAGACGAGATCTCCCGAGCCCACGGGGACTCGGAGCAGGCGCGCGCCCTGGTACTTCTCGATGTGGGAATGGTCCGGCGTCTTCGCTGAGAGCACGACCACCGAGAAACGATCAGGCAACGCCTTGAGGTACTCGGTCAGACGGCGTGACGAGCCCGACGGTCCGGGGATGACGTCGAAGCTGCACAGCAGCAGTCTGGGCAGGTCGCTCAAGCGGGCGCAGGATACTCGGTCCTTTTCCAAGGTGTCATCGCCCGTGTCGAGGGAGCCGGGTCTTGCGACGAACAGAAAGATGCACAGCCTCGTTGACCCCTAGGGGGGCGGCGACCTAAAGGCGACCTGTCTATGGACGATCTCAAGAGCGTCACCCTGGCCTACCTGCGCGATCTGGCGCGCACGCACCTGGGCCCTGGACACAGCAAGCTCACCAAGAAGGAGCTCATTGCTGCGCTCGCGGAGTTCGTCCCCGCGCTGAAGAAGCTGGCCCGCCTTGCGGGCATCGAGTTACCGACCCGCGCCAAGCCGACGGCCAAGGCCGTCCCCTCCGCCGCGAAGTCATCCCGGGAGCCCCGGGGCAAGGAGGCCCGAGTGACCGAGAAGAAGGATCCCGAGCGCAAGAAGGAGCCAGCGAAGCCGGAGAAGAAGGCCGCTGCCAAGGCTGCTGCCAAGGGCGAGGATGTCTCTCAGTCACTCAAGCCCGCACAGGTAGTGAACTTCCCGCCGCGTGAGCGCGCCGCCCGCTCCGCCGAGGAGGAATGGGCGCAGGGGGCGGAGGTGGTGGAATCGGTTGAGCTGGAGATCGTATCCCAGCACGCCGCGGAGCCGTTGATGGAGGGCTTCTTCGTGGCTCGCTTGATGGGCGAGCGCGAGCTGCGGCGCCACCACCTCACCGAGGAGCAGGCCTCGCGCGTCGTGGCGACCCCCACGGGCTTCGAGGAGAACCTCGGCGAGCTGCCGCTGGACTACGAGAACGATCTGGCCCTGGCGCTGGCTCGGGATCCCCACACGCTCTTCATCACCTGGGACTTCAGCGCGGCCATCCTGGCGCGCGCCCGGGATGGGCTCGAATCGCCCCGGCCCATGCTGCGCGTGTTCGATGGGGACAGGCTCGTGCGAGAGGTGGAGTTCGTGCCCGAGTCGCGCAGCTTCTACATTCACGGGCTGCCGCCTGGCCGGCCCTACCGCGTGGAGGCGCACTACGTGGGACGCGAGGGGCGCTCGCGGCGGATTGGCCACTCGACTCACCCGCTGACCCTGCCGCGGACCGGGCCTTCGACGGATACGGCCGTGCGCTTCATGCAGATGCCTCCGCCGCCGAAGGTGGAGCCCCTCACGGGCGCGGCTCCGGCCGTGGAGCCTCCCGCCCCCTCGCGCGAGGAGGTCGTCGAAGAGCGCGAGTACATCTCCTGGCGCCGCGTGCCGCTGCCGGGCAGTGACGAGATGGGGACGCTGGCGGAGAGGCGGCGGGAGCGCACCACCCGTCCGGTGCGTGAGAGCGCCGGGCCTCCCGAGCGTCTGGAGCACCTGGAGATCTCCGCCCGGCCGTTCGGCTCCTCGGAGCAGTCCGCCGCGGGAGGGGCCGCCAGGGGAGGGGCCTCCGAGCAGACCCACTGGACGCCGCCTCAGTCGGGGCGGGGACGCTAGGGCTCGTCACCTATGAGTCAGGGTTCTCTGGCGTTGGTGCTCCACGCGCACCTGCCGTTCGTGCGTCACCCGGAGCATGAGGACTTCCTCGAGGAGGATTGGCTCTACGAGGCCATCTCCGAGACGTACCTGCCGCTGCTGCTGGTGTTCGACCGGCTGGCGGAGGAGGGCGTGCCCTTCCGGGTGACGATGTCGCTCACGCCCACGCTCGTCACCATGCTGCGCGACGAGCTGCTGACGGGGCGCTACACCCGCAAGCTGGAGCGGCTGTGCGAGCTGGGCGCGCGAGAGGTGCACCGCACGCGGGATGATCCCACGTTCGGGCCGCTGGCGCGCCTGTACCGTGATCACTTCGAGTTCCTGCGCGTGGCCTGGGAGGGGCGCTACCAGAGGGATCTGGTGAGCGCGTTCCGTCGGCTGCAGGACGCGGGCTACCTGGAGATCATCACCTGCTGCGCCACCCACGGCTTCCTGCCGTTGATGCAGGAGACGCCGGAGGCGGTCCACGCGCAGATCTCGGTGGGGGCCAACCATTACCGGCAGACGTTCGGCCGGGACGCGCCGGGCATCTGGCTGGCCGAGTGTGGCTACTACCCCGGGGTGGAGCGCTTCCTGGCCGCCGAGCGCATCCGCTACACCCTCCTGGACACCCACGGGCTGACGGACGCCACGCCGCGCCCGCTGTTTGGCCCCTTCGCGCCCCTCTACACGGAGGCGGGAGTGGCCGTGTACGGGCGCGATCCCGAGAGCTCGCAGCAGGTGTGGAGCGCGGAGAGCGGCTACCCCGGCGACCCCACCTACCGCGAGTTCTACCGGGACATCGGGTGGGATCTGCCCCTGGACTACGTGCGGCCCTTCGTCCAGCCCACGGGAGACCGCAAGAACACCGGCTACAAGTACTACCGCATCACCGGCAAGACGCAGGACAAGCTCCCGTACGATCCGGCCGCGGCGCGCCAGCGGGCCGCCCTCCACGCCGGCAACTTCATGTTCAACCGCGAGCGGCAGATCGAGTACCTCGCCTCGCGGATGGGAGAGCGCAAGCCGGTGGTGGTGGCGCCCTACGACGCGGAGCTCTTCGGGCACTGGTGGTTCGAGGGCCCCCAGTTCCTGGACTTCCTCATCCGCAAGGTGGCCACCGAGCAGCAGACGTTCCGGCTGGTGACGCCGTCCGATGATCTGCGCGAGTTCCCACGCAACCAGGTGGCCTCTCCGCCGCTGTGCTCGTGGGGCTCGGGCGGCTACGCGAACATGTGGCTGGACGAGTCCAACGACTGGGTCTACCGGCACCTGCACCACTGCGCCCGGCAGATGGTGGCCCTGGCCCGGGACTACCCTGAGACCTCCCCCTTGCAGCGCCGCGCCCTCAATCAGGCGGCGCGCGAGCTGCTGCTCGCCCAGTCCTCGGACTGGGCCTTCATCATGAAGACGGGGACCATGGTGGACTACGCCGTCCGGCGTACGAAGGAGCATGTCCTGCGCTTCCTTCGCCTGAACGAGCAGGTGCGCGGCGGGAATATCGACGAGGCCTGGCTGTCTCAGGTCGAGGCCCGGAACAACATCTTTCCGGAGATCGACTATCGGGTGTACCGCCCGCTCTGACGCAGGCTCGGGAAGAGGAGAGGCGTCACACTGTTCTGTCCCAGCACCCGGGGTGCACTTTTGCTTGCCGGACCCGGATGGCGCTTTAGCTTGGGGTGGATATGAGACTTCCAATTCTTCGTGTTCGCAGCACCGTGATCGCCGCGGTGATCGCGGTGTTCTCGTCGGTAGCGCTGGCTCAGCCAGCCGCCTCGCAGCCTTCTTCCACCGGGAACATGCAGCCCGAGACGCGCGCGGCCCAGTCGCTGCCGTCGCTCGCCCCCCTGGTGGACTCCGTGAAGGCCGCCGTCGTCAACGTGGACGTGACGGCCAAGGTGTCGGGCCGCGGGGAGCGCGGGGAGCGCGGGGAGGAGATGGAGCAGAGCCCGCTGGATCGCTTCTTCGGCCACCCGGGTGGCCGGGAGGGCCGGGAGAGCATTCGCCAGGGCGCGGGCTCCGGCTTCATCATCGATCCCAAGGGTCTGGTACTCACCAACAACCATGTCGTCGAGGACGCGGTGTCCATCACCGTTCATCTCAATGACGGGCGCTCGTTCCCGGCGGAGATCGTCGGGCGCGATCCGCTCACGGACGTGGCCGTCATCCGGCTCCAGGGCAAGGACGTGAAGGAGCTGCCCGTGGTGGGCCTGGGAGACTCGGAGGCGCTGAAGGTGGGCGACTGGCTGCTGGCCATCGGCAACCCGTTCGGTCTGGCCTCCAGCGTGAGCCTGGGCATCCTCTCGGCCAAGGCGCGCGACATCCAGGCTGGCCCCTATGACGACTTCCTGCAGACGGATGCGGCCATCAACCCCGGCAACTCCGGCGGTCCGCTCTTCAACATGAAGGGCGAGGTGATCGGCATCAACACCGCCATCGTGGGCGGGGGCACGGGCATCGGGTTCGCGGTGCCCAGCAACATGATCAAGGCGCTGCTGCCCCAGCTCGAGAAGGAGGGCTCCGTCACCCGTGGCTACCTGGGCATCGGCATCCAGGATCTGACGGCGGATCTCGGCAAGGCGCTCAACCTGCCTGTCACCGAGGGCGCCATCGTCAACGAGGTGAGCTCGGGCGGGCCGTCGGCCAAGGCGGGCATCAAGCTGGATGACGTCATCGTGGCCCTGGACGGGCAGAAGATCAGCACGGCCAGCGCGCTGACCCGCGCGGTGGCGCTCAAGCGGCCGGGGGCGTCCGCCACGCTCACCCTCTACCGCAATGGCAAGAAGGAGGACGTGAAGGTGACGCTCGGCACGCGGCCGGACATCGAGGGCTACAGCAAGCGGGCCCCGCACGAGAACGAGGAGAGCTCCAAGGCGCGCGTGGGCCTGTCGCTCAGCGACTTGGACGCGCGCACCGCTCAGCAGGCGGGGTTCAGCAAGTCCGAGGGCGCGCTGATCACCGACGTGGTGCCGGGCTCTCCCGCGGAGCGCGCGGATCTGGCGCCGGGCATGCTGGTGGTCGAGGCCAACCGCAAGCCGGTGCACAGCGCCCAGGAGCTGGCGTCGGCCATCAAGTCGACGCCCTCGGGCAGTACGCTGCTGCTGCGCGTGACGGCTCCCGGTAACAACAGCCGGTTCCTGCGAGCCCTGAAGATGCCCTGAGGGCTCTGGCGCGGGAGATGGGATTGAGCATCAGCTACGTGGCGCTCGGGGACAGCTCCGCCGTGGGTGTGGGGGCCAGCCGCGGCGGGGGTTACCCCGAGCGCCTCGCCTCCCGCCTGCGGCAGCAGGGCCTCTCGGTGGGGCTGACCAACCTGGGCATGAGCGGCGCGGTCATCCGCGACGTCTCCAGCTCCCAGATCAAGCGAGCCGTGGCCATTCAGCCCACGCTGGTGACGATCGGCATTGGCACCAACGATCTGTGGCGCGGCACCTCGCTGGAGGACTTCCGGGACGAGCTGGATCGCATCGCCCGGCGGTTGAAGCAGACGGGGGCCTCCCTGGTGATCGTCAACGTGCCGGACATGGCGCTGGCGCCGGTGGCCCGGCTGGTCCCCAGTCACCTCTACGAAGGCCGCATCGAGCCCTTCAACGAGGCCATCTCCACCGTGGCTCGCGCGCACGGGATGCATGTGGTGGATCTCTTCTCGGCCAGCCGCGAGTTCATCCCCCAGCGCCCTGACTTCTTCAGCTTCGATGGGTTCCACCCCTCGGAGGCGGGCTACGAGCAGTGGGCGGACCTGATGCTGCCCACGGTGCGGCCCCTGGTGGACCGGCGCTGAGCGCGCCTTCAGGCCTTGGCCACGCCGGGGGGGATGGGGAACGTGCTGCTGTCGGCTGGGCGGGTGGTGTGCGGCCCGCGCTCGCGGCCGGGGTGGATCTCCATGCCCGGCTCGTACGCCGACACCTTGTTGCGGCCGCCGCGCTTGCTGGCGTAGAGCGCCGCGTCCACGCAGTCCACCAGCGTCTCCTGCTCGGAGGCATCCTCCGGGAAGCTGGCCACGCCGATGGAGATGGTGACGTGCCCGGTGGGCTGGGTGGCCACCGCCAGGGAGGCGGTCTCCAGCACGGCGCGCCGCAGCTTCTCGCCCACCTCCAGCGCGCCCTCCCGGGCCGTCTGGGGCAGCAGCACCATGAACTCCTCGCCGCCGTAGCGCGCCAGCGTGTCCACCTTGCGCACGCGGGTCTTCAGCACGTCGCACACCCTGCGCAGGATCTCGTCTCCGGTGCGGTGGCCCTCGGAGTCGTTGAGCCGCTTGAAGTGGTCCACGTCGATCATGAGCACGGACATGGGCGTGCTGTAGCGCTGGGCGCGAGCCAGCTCGGCCTCCATCCGCATGAAGAGGTGGCGGCGGTTGGCCACCCCGGTGAGCGGATCCGTCATGGTGAGCTGCACCGTCTCCGCGTGGAGCCGGGCGTTCTTCACCGCCGTGGCGGCCTGATCCGCCACCGCCATCAACAGCTCCAGCTCCTCGGGCGAGAAGCCGGCCACCTCCGGCCGCTGGAAGTTCATCACCCCCAGCACCACGTCCATGTGCAACATGGGCATGGCCAGCAGCGAGCCGTGATCCGTGCCGCCCACCAGGTTGCGCTTGGCGAAGCCGCTCGAGCGATCCGACACGTCCGGCAGGTACACCGCGCGCCGCAGCTCGGCGGCCCGGCCACAGGCGCCCTCGCCCATGGCGAAGGTGAGCCCCTCGCTGCCGCGGTGGAGCGGCCAGGCGCTGCGGATCTCCAGCAGCCCGTCCGCGTTGGTCAGCATGATGGAGAAGTTGGGGATCTTCAGCCGCTCCACCACCAGCCGGGTGATGCGCTCGAACATCTCCCCCAGCTCCAGCGTGGCGTTGAGCGAGTGCGCCACGTCGAACAGCAGCGACAGCTCCGTGATGCGCTCCTCGAGCTTCTCCTTGAGGGCCAGCTTCTCCTTGGTGAGCGCGAGATCTCGATGCGTGTCGATCTCCTCCACCTTCATCGAGGTCAGGCGCGCCAGCATCTGGTTGAAGGCCGAGCCGAGCCGGGAGAGCTCATCCGTGCCCCGCGTCTCCGCGCGCACCAGCAGATCTCCCTCTTCCGCGCGCCGCATGATGGCCGTGAGCCGGCGCAGCGGGCGGGTGAGGAACAGGTGCAGCGACAGCCACGTGGCCAGCACCAGCATCAGGCCGAACACCAGCGTGGAGACGATCGCCCCGTGAAAGACCGACGAGAGCTGGCGGCTCAGCATCGGCTCGGACATCCGCACCTGGAGCACTCCCAACCGCTGGGCCTGCTCACCGGTGTGGCAGTCGGCGCACTCGGGGCCGCCCAGCGGGCGCACCACCTCCGTGCCCTCCTTGGCCGAGCGAGCCGTCTCCGGTGTGGGAGCCGTCAGCCGAGCGCTGTCCGGGTGGAGCGTCCCTTCCTCCCCCCGCTGACGCGACCAGCGGATCCGCCCGTCCGGGGTCAGCACGCGCAGTTCGGCGACAGAACGTAACAGGCGTGTATCCGAGACGAGCACCTCGGCCACCGCGCTGTGCGGATGTGCGGGATCGGCCTGGGGCAGGGTGAAGGTGGAGGCGATGAACTCGGCCAGGGCGAGCGCCTCTCGGTGCGCCGCATCCTGCACAGCGCGGCGTGTCTCCCGCCAGAAGTAGCCGGCGCCAAGCAGCGCGACGATGAGGCCAGGCAAGGCAATGCTCCACAGGAGCTTCCTGCCGACGGTGTGGGGACCCAGGGCCATGTTCTCGGTGAGGTTGGCGCTGGCTCCAAGTCCAGCGGACCTACAGGGTTGGAATTGTCTGGTGGACGACTCGGGGCTGTCAAACGTTCCCGGAAGAAATTTCCCGCACCAATGAGGACTCCATGGGGAACAGTGCTGTCCCGGAGAGGGTGGGGTACCCTGCACCTGTCATGAGCTCGTTGTTCATCACCTCTGCGCTACTTCCGGTGCCTCATGGCTTCGCCACCCGCGCGGGCGGAGTTTCCGAGGGGCGTTTTGCCTCACTCAACCTGGGCTTCTCCGTGGGAGACGTGCGCGAGCGCGTCGAGGAGAACTACCGCCGGCTCGCCACGGCCGTGGGGGCTCCGCTCGGGGCGCTGCACACGGTGAAGCAGGTGCACGGCGATCGCATGCTGCAGGCTCAGCCGGGCGAGGACTCGCAGACCCTGCGGCCGCAGCAGGGCGACGCGGATGCCCTCTTCACGGAGAAGGCGGGGGACTGGGTGGGCGTGTCCACCGCGGACTGTGTGCCGGTGCTGCTGGTGGATCCCGAGCACCAGCGCGTGGCGGCGGTGCACTCGGGCTGGCGCGGCACGGACGCGGACATCTCCGCCAAGGCGGTGGAGACGCTGGCGGCGCGAGGCTCCCGGCCGGAGCGGCTGCTGGTGGCGGTGGGCCCAGCCATCCAGCAGTGCTGCTACGTCGTCTCCCCGGAGCTGGCGAAGCACTTCGCCACGCGCTTCGGCTCGGACGTGGTGGTGGCCAAGGGGGACGAGTTCCGGCTGGATCTGTCCCGCGCCGTGGTGCTGACGCTCAGGCGCGTGGGCGTCAAGGTCGGCAACATGGACGTACTACAGGACTGTACCTCGTGCGACTCCTCGCGCTTCTTCTCGCACCGGCGTGACTCGGGTCGCACTGGGCGTCACATCAACTTCGTCGTCCATCGCTTCTGAGGCGGGCCGATTTCTTGACCGTGTCGGAAGCCGCTCTCTATCCTCGCAGGCGGATACCCGTGTTGGAGCGTCTTCCCATCATCCGACGGCTGCTCGCCGTCGTGCCGCTGTGCGCGCTCGCCGCGTGCGCCTCTGACTCCGCCTCCAAGGCGGACATGGACGCGCTGCGGGTGGAGCTGCGCGCCATGCGCGAGCAGCAGGCGCGCACCAACGAGCGGCTCGAGCGGCTGGAGCGCACCACCTCCGTGCTCCGGGCCCGGCCCTCCCAGGCGCCCGCCGCTACGGCTCCCCAGGCGCCCGCCTCGGTGCCGGCCTCCCAGGCCTCGCCGCCGGCCTCGAAGCTCGCCGTCCCCGACCTGACGGTGGTGAAGCTCAAGCCGAAGGCCGAGCCCGCGCCCGCGCTGCCCACCCAGGTGCCCGTGGTGGAGCCGGATCCGGATCAGGTGGAGATGTTCGTCAGCGCCTCGCCCGAGTCCTCGGAGTCCTCCGAGCCCGCCAGCGCGCCCGCGCCCGCGAACACGGCGGCGCTCGACGCGGAGTTTGATCAGGCCTTGTCCATGCTGCGCACCGGTAACGTGGAGGGCGGTGTGGCGCGGCTGCAGGCCTTCGCTGATCAGAACCCCCGGCACTCGCGAGCGGACAACGCGCTCTACTTCGCGGGGCTGGGGATGATTGGCCTGAATGACAACGAGGGCGCCTCGCTCGTCTTCCAGCGCCTCATCGAGACCTATCCCGCCGGAGACGCAGTGCTCGACGGCATGCTCCGGCTGGCCGAGTGCCGGCTCAAGTTGAACCAGCGCGAGGATGCCCGCGCGCTCTACACCCGTGTCATCACCCAGTTCCCAGGGACAGCCGCCGCGACCCAAGCGGAGCAGCGGCTTGCGTCCCTCTCGCCGTAGAAGCCGAAAGGAAGTTGCCCGATGCGTTCCCGGATCCTGACAGCATGCTTCGTGGCCGTCTCCCTCGCGCCCGTCTGGTCGGCGCACGCCCAGCAGGCGCAGGAGCAGCAGGAGGAGACGGAGGGAGGCGAGACCGAGGGCGCGGAGGTCTCCGACGAGGCCCAGCCCTCGGGCAAGCAGATGGGGCCCAAGATCGAGGGCGCGCGCGAGACGGCTCCTGGCGAGGTGCACACCGTCGTCAAGGGCGACACGCTGTGGGACTTGTCGCAGCAGTACCTGGGCAGCCCGTGGTACTGGCCCAAGGTCTGGTCCTACAACCCGGAGATCGCCAACCCGCACTGGATCTACCCGGGCAACCAGGTGCGCTTCTTCCCCGCGGGCGAGGAGGTGCCTTCGCGCGTGGAGACGGGCACCGGGCCCGCGCCCACCGAGGCCATGGGAGAGGAGGGCGAGCTCCAGGCCTCCTCGGAGCTGGGGCCCGTCAGCGGCGAGTCGATGGTGTCTGTGTCCGGCAACATTGGCTACAAGGCCAACGCCGCCACGCTGGTGAACACGCGCGGCTTCGTCACCTCGAAGGAGGTGGAGGAGGCGGGGAAGATCGACAGCTCCTTCTCCGAGCGGGAGATGATGGCCTTCCCGGACACGGTGTACCTGCGCTTCAAGCGCAAGATCGACGCGAAGGTGGGGGACCGGTATCTCATCTTCCGCACCAACTCGGAGGTGAAGCACCCGATCTCCGGCCAGAAGGTGGGCTACCTCACGGACCTGGTGGGCACCGTGCGCGTGCTCAGCGTGGGGGACAAGTACGTCACCGCGCAGATCGCCGAGACCTGGGATGGCGTGGAGCGGGGCGATCTGGTGGGGCCCTATGGTGAGCGGCTGACGGATCGCGTCGCCATCAAGCCCAACTCCAAGGCGATGAAGGGCTACATCATCACGGCGATGCTGCCGTTCCTCACCATCACCGGCGAGCACAACTTCATGGTGGTGGACAAGGGCAGCGGCGACGGCGTGCAGGTGGGCAACACCTTCTCGGTCCTCCGCAAGGGCAACCCCATCGACAAGGTCCTGGAAGAGGGCAAGGACGAGAAGATCAAGAGCCTGCCGGATGAAGTCATCGGCACGTGCCTCGTCAGCGAGGTGAAGGAGCGCACCTCCAACTGCCTCCTCATCAACTCCCTGCGCGAGATCATCCCCGGAGATCGGATCGAAATGCGTGTGGGTTCAGCTCCCACCGCGAGCCGTTGATGTCGGTGTAGGACCCGCCTCCTGCGGTACGACAGAGGGATTGGCCGCTTGACCGCTGCCAGTCCGGTGTTTATGTGTCGCGCCCCCTTCCGTCGGGCTCATCCTCTATATAGGTGGGCACCGAATGGGGGGGATGGGTATGGCGGGTACATTTACACACTCTTTGACACCTGAGCAGCGTGCCACGCTGGCACTGTGGGCGGTTCCTGGCCTGGGGCCAAGAACGCTGGACGCCCTGCGTGCGTTCGCCGAGGGCCAGCTTGCTCGCCTGGTGGGTAGCCCGGTGAGGGAGTGGCTGGCAGACGCGCCGCTGCCCGCGCCGCTGCGCCGGCGGCTGGCGCCCGTGGCGGACCTGGCTCCGCTGGCGGAGCGCGTGCTGGAGCGGTGCGAGGCCACGGGCATGGAGCTGGCCTTCGCGGGCGACAGGGCCTTCCCGGAGCGTCTGGCGGGCACCGAGGATGCGCCGCCGCTCCTCTTCTACAAGGGGCAGGTGGGGCCGCCGCGGCGCCGGGTGGCCATGGTGGGCAGCCGCCATCCGGATCAGGGCTTCCTGCCTTTTGCTCGGAGCTTCGCGCGGCAGGTGGCGGAGGGCGGCGTCGGAATTGTCTCGGGCGCGGCCATGGGAGTGGATCGCGCGTGCCACTTTGGCGCGCTGGATGCGGGCGGAGAAACGTGGGCCTTTCTGGGCTCCGCGCTGGACGAGCTGGATCCACCGCAAGCCCGCATGCTCCCTGAGTTTTTGGAGCGGGGCGGGGTGTACTTCAGCGAGCTGCCGCCCGGCGTCCGAGCGAGTCGCTCCACCTTCCCCCGGCGAAACCGACTCATCGCTGGCGCGTCGGATGCTGTGTTGGTGCTCCGGGCGGGTAAGGAATCCGGGGCGCTGTACACGGCGGAGGACGGGCTGGCGCTGGGGCGCCCGGTGCTCGCGATGCCGGGCGACGTGCGCAACGAGGCCGCGACTGGCTGCAACGTGCTACTCCGGGAGGGGAAGGCGCACGCGTGTCTGGATGTGGCAGACGTCTGGGAGTACGTGGGGGCCCGGCCAGCGCTGGCGGTGCCTCCTGGAGCGGGGGAACCGTGGGAGGCGCTCTCGGCGGAAGCCAGGGGGGCCTACCAACTGTTGGATCGAGTCCCTCGCACATTTGATGAGGTGCTGGTGGGTTGCCGGCTCTCGCCCGCGACGCTCACGAGCGCGCTGGTGGAATTGGAACTGTCGGGGCTGGTGATCCAGCACCCGGGCAAGCTTTACGAGAAGGTTTGAGCAGGAGAGGTCATGGCCACGCGGAAGAAGAACGAAGTCGTCGAGACGGAGGCCGAGACGGCGGTCGCCGAGGAGACGGCCCCCAAGAAGGCGGCGAAGCGTCCGGCGGCCAAGAAGGCCCCGGCGAAGAAGGCGGCCGCCAAGAAGGCCACCGCCAAGAAGAAGGCCGCTGCCAAGAAGGGCAAGGGCAAGGGCGCCCTGGCCGAGGTGGAAGCCTCCGCGGTCGAGGGCGAGGAGGAGGAGTCCACTCCGCGCGGCAAGGGGCCGCACTTCCTGGTGGTGGTGGAGTCTCCCGCCAAGGCGAAGACGATCAAGAAGTACCTGGGCTCGGGCTACACGGTGAAGGCGTCCGTGGGCCACATCAAGGATCTGCCCAAGAGCAAGATGGGCGTGGATGTGGAGCACGACTTCCAGCCCGAGTACCACGTCATCAAGGGCAAGGAGAAAGTGCTCGGCGAGCTGAAGAAGGTCGCCAAGAACGTGGACAAGGTGTTCCTGGCCACCGACCCCGACCGCGAGGGTGAGGCCATCGCCTGGCACATCAAGGAAGAGCTGGGCCACAAGGACGCGCAGCGGGTGCTCTTCAACGAGATCACCAAGAAGGCCATCCAGGAGGCCATCGCCCAGCCGCGCGAGCTCAACCAGGACAACTACGACTCGCAGCAGACGCGGCGCATCCTGGATCGGCTCGTGGGCTACCAGATCTCTCCGCTGCTCTGGAAGAAGATCCGCCGGGGCCTGTCCGCCGGCCGCGTGCAGTCCGTGGCGGTGCGGCTGATCTGCGAGCGCGAGGACTCCATCAAGGCCTTCGTCCCGCAGGAGTACTGGACGCTGGACGCGCTGCTCGAGGGTCCCTCCGGCCCGCCGCCCTTCCGGGCCAAGCTGTCCAAGGTGGACGGCAAGAAGGCGGAACTGAAGGATCGCGAGACCACGCAGGGCGTGCTGGCCGAGCTGCAGGGGGCGGACTTCACCGTCTCCAAGGTGGACCGCCGCGAGCGGCGCCGCAACGCGCCCGCTCCGTTCATCACCTCCAAGCTGCAGCAGGAGGCGGCCAACCGGCTGTCCTTCACCGCGAAGAAGACGATGACGCTGGCCCAGCGGCTCTACGAGGGCGTGCCCCTCGGGGAAGAGGGCCAGACGGCGCTCATCACGTACATGCGTACGGACTCCACGCGTCTGTCGGATGACGCGGTGAAGCAGGTGCGCGAGTTCATCGGCGCCAAGTACGGCCAGGAGTCTCTGCCGCCAGAGCCGGTGGTGTACCGGACCAAGAAGAACGCCCAGGACGCGCACGAGGCCATCCGCCCCGTCTCCCTGGAGTACCCGCCCGAGCGCGTGCGCCCCTTCTTCGAGCAGATGGGCGAAGAGGACATGTACCGGCTCTACGAGCTGATCTGGAACCGCTTCGTGGCGTGCCAGATGATGCCGGCGGTGTATGACCAGACGAGCGCGGACATCTCCGCGGGCCGGGCCACGTTCCGGGCCTCGGGCTCCACGCTGAAGTTCCCCGGCTACCTGGCCGTGTACGGCGCCAGCCTGACGCCGGAAGAGGAGTCCGAGAAGGAGAAGGCCAAGGCCGCCGGTGAGGAGGGCGCCGAGGACGCCACCGGCGAGCTGCCCGTGCTCAACGAAGGCGAGAAGGTGCGCCTGCAGAAGCTGGTGGACGAGCAGCACTTCACCCAGCCGCCTCCGCGCTTCTCGGAAGCCACGCTGGTGAAGGAGCTGGAGGAGCAGGGCATCGGCCGGCCCTCCACCTACGCCGCCATTCTCTCCACCATCCAGGACAAGAAGTACGTGGAGAAGCTGGAGGGCCGCTTCCGCCCGACGGACCTGGGGCAGATGACCAACGAGATGTTGGTCAAGCACTTCCCCAAGGAGATGGACGTCGCCTTCACCGCCAACCTCGAGGAGAAGCTGGATCAGATCTCCGAGGGCGGCGCCAGGTGGAAGACGGTGCTCCACGACTTCTACGGGCCCTTCAAGGAGACGCTCGAGAAGGCCGAAGCGGAGATGCGCGACGTCAAGCGCGAGGAGATCAAGACCGACATCGCCTGCGAGAAGTGCGGCAACGTGATGGTGATCAAGTTCGGGAAGATGGGGCACTTCCTCGCCTGCTCGAACTACCCCGAGTGCAAGAACACCAAGGACTTCAAGCGCGACGCCGAGGGCAAGATCGTCATCGTGGAGGAGGAGACCACGGACGAGAAGTGCGAGAACTGCGGCAAGCCCATGGTGATCAAGCGCGGCCGCTTCGGGCGGTTCCTGGCGTGCTCGGGCTACCCGGAGTGCAAGACGTCCAAGCCCATCTCCATCGGCGTGAGCTGCCCGGACTGCAAGCAGGGCTACCTCACCGAGCGCCGCAGCGGCCGCGGGAAGATCTTCTTCGGCTGCAACCGCTACCCGGACTGCAAGTTCGCCGCGTGGGACAGGCCCCTGGCCGAGACGTGCCCCAAGTGCCAGTCGCCCTACCTGCTCCAGAAATTCTCCAAGCGGGATGGGGCCTACGTGGCCTGCCCGAACAAGGAGTGCGACTACCGCCGGGAGGCCCAGCAGCCGGGTGAGCTCACCGCCCCCTCGGCTGCCTGAAAGCCCTCCTGAAAGCCCTAAGGATTCCGGGAGTGTAGCCAGCCCGCGCCTTGACACCCCGAGCGGGCGCCCTCTAAGAAGAGACAGCCCGCTCCCTGCGTGGGAGTCCGCCGCCCGTGCCCCGCACGGGTGTGCTGGCCCAGGGCGTTGAAAGGATTCGCAGCGCGATGAGCCCCATGGTGAGCGAACTGTTGAGCGGGGTGCTGGCCGCCGCACCCGGCAAGCTGGGCCTCGTGGACACCGTCGTGAAGTTCTTCAAGGACGGTGGCCCCTTCATGTTCGTCAATCTGTTCTGGTTCGCCTCCGCGCTCTCGGTGGCCGTCGAGCGGATCTACACGCTCATGTTCCGCTACAACCTCAACGCCCCGCCCTTCATGGAGCAGATCTCCAAGCTGGTGCAGACGGGCAACGTGGACCGGGCGGTGAAGCTGTGCAGCGCGGCGCCCAACGCGCCCCTGGCCAAGGTGATCCGCGCCGGCCTCACCCGCGCCAACCGCGGCGAGATCGAAGTGGCCAAGGCCGTGGAAGAGGCCATGGTGGAGAACACCCCCCACGTCACCACGCGCATCCCCTGGCTGTGGTCGCTCGCCAACATCGCCACCCTGGTGGGGCTGGTGGGCACCATCTTCGGGCTGATCGGCACGTTCCAGGCGCTCGGCAACGTGCCCGCCGAGCAGAAGCAGACGCTGCTGTCCGACGGTATCTCCAAGGCCATGAACAACACCGCGTTCGCGCTGTCGATCGCGGTGATGTGCATCGTGTTCCACCTGATCCTCACCTCGTACGCCAAGAACATGGTGGAGAGCGTGGAGCTCAACGCGCTCAAGCTGGAGAACCTCCTGTCGCGCCGCCACGCCACGGACACCGAGGTGGACGGCGAGTCGCGGGCCGCCTGAGGGCGCCGCGCTGAGCCGGAGGGCCACGCATGGCGTTCTACTTCTCGCGCCGCAAGCTGAAGGTTCGTGAGGAAGAGGAAGTCGGGGAGCTGAACATCGTCCCCTACCTCGACATCCTCATGAACCTGATCCTCTTCATGCTGCTGTCGATCACGGGCCTGGCCTCGTTCGGCATCCTGAACGTGAGCGCGCCCAGCTATGGCGGGCCGTCGGCGGGCGTGCAGCAGGACAACCCGGAGCAGCCCAAGCTCACGCTCAGCGTGCTGATCTCCAAGAAGGGCCTGTTCATCAACAGCGAGAACGCCATCCTCGGCGAGGCCGGCGCGCCCACCATCCCCATCAAGGCGGATGGCACGTATGACTACGAGGCGCTCAACGCCAAGATGCTGGAGATCAAGCAGGCCTTCCCCAACGAGACCAAGGTCATCATCGCGGCGGACTCGGACGTGCAGTACGAGGCGCTGATCGCCACCATGGACGCGTGCCGCGAGACCCAGGGCAAGGAGCACCACCTGCTGTTCCCGGACGTCACCCTGGGGGCGCTGTGAGCACGGCGGCCGAGGTGGAAGCCCCGGCGGTGCTGACGCCCGAGCAGGAGGAGCGCATTCAGCGGATGCGCTTCCGCAAGGCCCTGGCGCGCAAGAAGCGCAAGGAGCGCGAGGCCGCTGGCGAGATCAAGGAGCTGAACATCACCGCGATGATGGACATGATGACCATCCTCCTGGTGTTCCTGCTCAAGTCCTTCGCCTCGTCGTCGGCGGCCATTACCGCGTCCGAGGACGTGCGGCCGCCGGTGTCCTCCACCCACGCCTCGCCCAAGGACACGGTGGCTGTCACCATCACCCCCAAGAACATCATGGTGGGGGACAAGGAAGTGCTGCGCCTGAACAACGGGCAGGTGCCGGCCGACCAGCTCCAGGGGCGGCTCGTGGTGCCGCTGGACGCGGCGCTCAAGAAGGAAGTGGAGAAGCTGAAGTACATCGCCGAGCGCAACCCGGCGGCGCCCTTCAACAGGGAGCTGTCGGTGATCGGGGACAAGAAGGTCCCCTACGACTTGCTCCTCACCGTCCTCTACACCGCGGGCCAGAACGAGCTGGAGAACTACCGCTTCGTGGTGCTCAAGAAGGAAGAGGGCGGGCAGTAGGCGGAGCGCCAGGCGGGCCGGGCGCTCCAGGCCAACCGGTCTGACAGTCAGACCGAGGCTAGATGGTCGGCGCGCTGGCGTGGCCCCCGCGCGTCTCGAGCTCGTGCCGGGTGGCGTCCTCCTCGCAGCGGATGGCGAAGGGCAGGGCCTCCAGGCGCTCGAGCGGAATCTCGTAGCCGCAGTCCACGCAGTCCCCGAAGACGCCCGTGTCCATGCGACGCAGCGCGGCGTCGATCAGCATGATCTCCCGGCGCTGGGCCTCCATCAGGCTGGAGAGCGTGTAGTCGGCGAGCTCGGCCTGGGCATTCTCCTCGTACTCGGGATCGCGCTCCTGGTTCTTGAGGGCCGACAGCTCACGATGGGCGCCTGCATTCGCACTGAGAATCTCCCGGCGCCGACGCTGGAGGATCTCCCGGATCTTCTGCAGCTCGTTGGCTCGACTCATGGCCTGACTGGCTCCATTCCAAAGTGGTACCGCGCTCGCCCGGGTGGTGTGACCGAGCGACGAACGGGTGAAACGTAGGGGTGCCTCCGAGGTAGGGAAACCGGAGCCCGGTTGTGACGGCACTGCTGGGCAGGAGGGCAGGCGGGCAGCCGGGTTCAGGCAGCCAACGGGTCGACTTCCCGGCGCTTTTTCCCTGCTGGGAAGGGGCGGGCAGTCCTGCTAACTGTTTTCGGACGGGCCAGGACATGGCCCCACGGGGAGTACGTGATGGCCGAAGCGAAGCCGCGAGTGACGGTGATTGGGGGCGGGCTGGCGGGCAGTGAGTGCGCCTGGCAGCTCGTTCGGCGGGGGATTCCGGTGACGCTCCGGGAGATGAAGCCGCACAAGCGCTCGCCGGCGCACAAGACGGATCAGCTCGCGGAGCTGGTGTGCTCCAACTCGCTGCGCTCGGACAACCCGGAGAGCGCCATTGGGCTGCTGCACGCGGAGCTGCGCGCGCTGGGCTCGCTGATCCTCGGCAGCGCGGACACGCACCGGGTGCCGGCGGGGGATGCGCTGGCGGTGGACCGGGAGAAGTTCTCGGAGGCCATCACCCAGGCGGTGCATGGGCACCCGCTGGTGGAGGTGGTGCACGGCGAGGTGGAGCAGCTTCCGGAGGGCCTGGTGGTGGTGGCCACGGGGCCGTTGACCTCGGAGGCGCTCACGGGCGAGCTGGAGCGGCACGTGGGGCAGAAGCTCTATTTCTACGACTCGATCGCGCCGATCCTCTCGGGCGACTCGATCGACATGTCGATTGCCTTCCGGCAGAGCCGCTACGGCAAGGGTGATGGGGACGACTACCTGAACCTGCCGATGACGCGGGAGGAGTACTACCGCTTCATCGCCGAGGTGAAGGCGGGCCAGAAGCTGACGCCGCACGCTTTCGAGGAACCTAAATACTTCGAAGGCTGTCTGCCGATTGAGGTGATGGCCGATCGCGGAGACGACACGCTGGCCTTCGGGCCGATGAAGCCGGTGGGGCTGACGGACCCGCGCACGGGCCAGTCCCCGTACGCGGTGGTGCAGCTGCGCATGGAGGATCGGGCGGGCACGTCGTGGAACATGGTGGGCTTCCAGACGCGGCTCACCTGGGGCGAGCAGAAGCGCATCTTCACCGCCTGCATCCCCGGCCTGAAGGAGGCCGAGTTCCTGCGGATGGGGCAGATCCACCGCAACACGTTCATCGACTCGCCGCGGCTGCTGGACAAGGATCTGTCGCTGAAGACGGAGCGGCGGCTGTTCTTCGCGGGGCAGATCACCGGCGTGGAGGGCTACGTGGAGTCCACGGCGTGTGGCGCCCTGGTGGCGCTGGCGCTGAGCGCCCGGCTGGAGGGGCGCGAGTTCATCCCGCCGCCGGCGACCACGGCGCTGGGCTCGCTCTACCGGCACGTGACGGGCGAGGCGCACCCGCCGGACCATCCGCACCAGCCTTCCAACGTCATCTTCGGCCTGTTCCCGCCGCTGGCCGGGCGGGTGAAGAAGCAGGACAAGCGGGCGCGGTACTCGGCGCGGGCCCAGGAGGACTTGGCCTCCTGGCTGCCCGGCGTGGCCGTCCCGCAGTCGGCTCAGAGGAGCGCATGATGCAGCTTCGGCGACTTGTGGTGGTGGGAGCGCTCGCGGCGCTCTCGGTGGTGGGATGCAAGCGCGGGGATTCCTCCGGAGGCGGCGGGAGCGGAGGCAGCGGCGCGGCGACCGTGAGCAGCAAGGCTGGCGTGGGCGGGATGGGGACGCTGCTGGCGCCCGGCGTGGCGGCGGACCTGCGCGTGTCGCCGGATGGCCAGTTCGCCAGCTACCTGCTCGAGGCGAAGAAGCCGCGGCTGGATGGGATTCCTCCGCAGATGCTGCTGGGCGAGCTGCACGTGGTGCCGGTGACGGGCGGCGCGGACCGCAAGGTGGGGCAGGGCGTCACCAACGTGCCGGGCGGGCTGCTGTTCTCGAAGGACTCGCACTACCTGCTCTTCCTCAACGGCTACAACCCGGCGAACCAGTCGGGCGCGCTGCACGTGCTCTCGCTCACCGAGCCCACGGCGGACCCTTTGAAGCTGGGCGAGCAGGTGACGTACATGCTGCCCAGCCCCGACGGGAAGCTGCTGGCCTTCGTGGACAACGGCGTGCTGAAGCTGGGGCCGCTGCCGGGCGGGCCCTTCAAGGACGTGGCGGGCGAGGTGTCCACGGCCGAGTTCACCCCGGACGGCAAGACGCTGTTCTTCCGGCGCCGGCTGGTGGCCGCGGGCGGGCTGGCCGCGGCGTCGCTGGCCAAGCCCGAGGCCCCGCGCAAGCTGGGGGACTACGTGGGCGACTACGAGGTGTCCTCGGATGGCATGCACGTGGCCTGGCAGGTGCGCAGCGAGGCCGAGCGCGGCATGTACGATCTCTTCATCGCCAACGTGGCGGACCTCAAGCCGCGCAAGGTCTCCACGGGGACGAAGACGTTCAGCTTCTCCAAGGATGGCAAGTGGCTGGCGCGCACGGAGAATGGCAAGCCCGAGCTGCTCGGGGATCTCTTCGTGGGCCCGGCCGACGGCAGCGCGGGGCGCAAGGTGGGCGAGCGGGTGGAGGAGTTCTCCTTCTCGCCGGACTCGCAGGCCCTGGGCTTCCTGGAGAAGTACGATCAGTCCGCGCGAGCGGGCCTGATGGCCGTGGTGACGCTGCCGGACGGAGCCACCCAGCGCGTGGGCGACCGGGTCCCCAACTTCACCTGGGGCGCGGACAGCAAGTACGTGGCGTTCCTCTCGCGCTTCCTCAAGCCCGTGTACTCGGTGGACCTGATGCTCTACCCGGTGGGCGGCGAGAAGGCCGAGAAGATCCAGGCGGGCGTGTTCGGCTACGGCTTCACCCCGGGCAACAACGAGGTCTTCTTCCGCACCAACTGCGTGCGCGAGGGCCGGGCCTGTGACTTCAAGGCGCTCGATCTGATGCAGGCCCACGCCGAGCCGGTCACCTGGCTCCAGGGCGTCTTCAGCTACAAGCTCTCCAGCGACGGCAAGCGCTTCCTCGTCACCTACGCCCGGACGGACTCGGACACCTACGACGTGGGCGTGTACGACGTGAAGAGCAAGGCGCGGAAGACGCTGGATCAGCGGGTACAAATTCCGGCCTATTTCGCCGGGACGGGGGACTCCCACGCGGTGTACCTGGTGACCCAGGGGGCCAAACCCGGAGTGTACGCCGCCCCCGCGACGCCTTGAGCCCCTCTGAAAGATTCCAGCAAAACCCTCTTATTTCGTGGGAATGAGGGTTCTTGTCCTGCAAGGTGATCTCGTAGGCAACTTTAGACTACATGGTGAGATAATGTGTATGTAAGCCCGCCACGGTGAGTGTGGTGAGCACAGCGAACCCGTCGAAACCGAGGTCTCCCCCATGAACGCGCGCACGATGCAGTACGGCAACCTGCAGATGTCCCTGCCGGATGGCTGGTCGGATGCGACGCAGATCGTGGCGGCCGGTCCGGTGGAGGATGGGTTCCGCAGCAGCCTGGCGTACACCTCCGAGCAGCTGCGCCCCCGCGAGACGCCCCCCCAGTTCGCGGCGCGGATGCTGGCGTCCATCAAGAACTCGACCGAGCAGTTCGAGCTGGTGGGTGAGCGCACCGCCACCTTCGGCACGCTGGCCGGTTTCCTGCGCGAGTACACGCACGTGGTCCGGGGCGTGAAGCTGGCCCAGCTGCAGTTCTACGTGGTGCGCCCGGGCGTGGTGCACATGTTCACCTTCACCCAGAAGGCCGAGCGCATGCAGGCCAGCCGCCCGGTGGCCGAGAAGCTGTTCGCCTCGGCGAACCTGGGCATGCCGGTGGCCCCCGCCGCGGCTTCCAACGTCCTGCCGATGCGCGCTCAGAACTCGAAGTACATCGAGCCGCGCCTGATGCGCCTCATCGCCGCCTGAGCCCGGACGTCGCGAGGAAGCTTGCGGGTGGCGCGGGTCCGTCTACGCTGCGGTCCATGGAGTCGCTGTCACCGCTGCTGGAGCAGTTCCGGGCCCACCTCGTGGACGGGAAGGGCGCGTCGCCGCACACGGTGCGGAACTACCTGATCGATCTCGTCGACTTCGAGAAGTACCTCGTGGAGCGGATGAAGCTCACGCTGCTGGCGGGCACGCATGCGGCCATCCGCGGCTACCTGGGCACGTTGGCGGTGGATCACGCCCCGTCGAGCCGGGGGCGGCGGCTGGCGAGCATCAAGTCCTTCTACAAGTACCTGGTGCGCCAGAAGCTGCTGTCGGCCAGCCCCGCCAAGCTGGTGAAGAGCCCCAAGCTGCCCAAGAGCCTGCCGAAGGTGCTCCCGGTGGACGAGGTGTTCGCCATCCTGGACATGCCTTCGCTGAAGACGGTGCTGGGCCTGCGAGACAAGGCCATCCTGGAGATCCTCTACGGCGGCGGCCTGCGCATCAGCGAGCTGTGCGGGCTGAACCTGCTGGACGTGGACCGCGGCGGGCGCATCGTCCGAGTCATGGGCAAGGGGAGCAAGGAGCGCCTCTGCCCGGTGAACGCCCAGTCCATCCGCGCGCTCGAGGCGTACCTGGCGCGGCGGGGCGAGCTGCTGGCCACGCCTCGGCCGGGCCAGGATCCGGACGCGCTCTTCCTCAACTACAAGGGAGGGCGGCTCACCCCGCGCAGCATCGCGCGCCACCTGGACACCTACGTGGTGAAGCTCGCCCTGGCTCGGAAGGTCAGCCCCCACGCCCTGCGCCACTCGTTCGCCACGCACCTGCTAGGAGGCGGCGCGGACATCCGCAGCATCCAGGAGCTGCTGGGGCACGCCAGCCTCTCCACGACCCAGCGCTACACGCACGTCACCGTGGAGCAGCTCCAGCAGATCTACGATCAGGCGCACCCCAGGGCGTGATCCACCCCATCGCTTGCTTGCTTCTGAGCGCAGGTGGCGGGTCAATTCCACCCTAGATCCGGGGGCTGGCGAGGGTGGATCGACCCTTCACAGCAGCGAATCCAGGGGCACCCATGTGGGTCATCGAAGACACCCGTGGTCTGGAATGACCTCATTGGGTGAGGTGAGAGCGACACCGAAAAAGTCGCTGATCCGCCTTCCACTTGAACAAGCGTAAAACATGACTTAATAGTTTAGCCGTGGAGCTAGGTGTTCCCGGTGCTCAAGATCGGTCAAAGAGCCGAGGCGTTTTTCCCTTCTGAGGCTCCGTGCGGAACGGATAAGTTCAGTTCAGGTAAAAAGTACGGATAGTGGAGCTCCCTGCCTCTTCAGTTCGGGGCAGGGGCATGGTGGTTGCAAAACCGAGCATGCACGCGCCGGCCCGCGCGACTTTGGCATCCGCCACTCTGCACCTTCGATCTCACGTAAAACTCTAGGAGGGCACCATGCGCAGCATCGCCATCATTGGCTCCGGACAGGCAGGACTCCTCGCTGCGCATGGTTTGTTGAAAGGCGGTAACCGGGTCACCCTCTATTCGGACCGGTCCCCCGAGCAGTGGCTGAACGAGAGCAAGCCCACGGGGACGGCGACGCGCTTTGACATGGCGCTGCAGTTCGAGCACGAGCTGGGCCTCGGCTCCTGGGAGAACGACGCGCCCTGGGGAGATGGCGCCCACATCACGCTGTGCCCCGCGCCGGGCAACCGCATGCTCACCGTCTCCGGGCGGCTCAAGCGGCCCTTCCTGGCCATCGATCTGCGGCTGCAGAGCCATTCGTGGATGCACGAGCTGGTCAAGCGCGGAGGCCGGCTCGAGATTGAGAACGTCTCGTTGGCGCGCCTGGAGCAGATCGCCGCGGAGCATGATCTGACGGTCATCGCCACGGGCCGCGGGGACATGTGCCGCTTGTTCGAGCGCGACGCGGCTCGCAGCGTGTATGACAAGCCGAAGCGTCACCTGGCCATGGTGTGCATCAAGGGGCCTGCCATGGGCTTTGACGGCATCCCCCTGCTGCCGGTGAAGCACAACGTCATTGCCGGCGTGGGCGAGGGCTTCTGGGTGCCCTACTACCACAAGGATGCGGGGGCCAGCTGGAACCTGGTCTTCGAGGCGATTCCGGGCGGGCCGATGGACCGCTTCGAGGGCATCACCACCGGCGATCAGCTGCTGGAGATCGTCAAGGGCGTGGTCCGCGACTTCATGCCGTGGGACTACGAGTGGATGAAGAACTCCGAGCTGTCGGATCGCCTCGGCTGGCAGGTGGGCAAGTTCTCGCCCACGGTGCGCAAGCCCGTGGGCCGGCTGGAGTCGGGCCGGTTGGTGGCGTGCCTGGGCGACACGGCCATGTCCCTGGATCCCATTGGCGGCCAGGGTGCCAACAACGGCAACAAGATGGTGCGCAACTTCGTGGAGTGCGTCGCCGCGCACGGGGAGCAGCCCTTCGACGCCGAGTGGATGACGAACACCTTCGAGCGCTTCTATGCCCGCCACGGGTACTCGACCTACACGGCCAACAACATGTTGCTGGAGGGGCCCACCAGCGCGGTGAAGGATCTGCTCTTCGCCCAGTACGGCAGCGATGGGCGCTTCGACAACTACAGCGGCCCGCAGCTGCTGGCCAATGCCTTCGTCGAGAACAGCAATGATCCGGCGCAGCTGCTGCCCATGTTCCAGGACCGCCGGAAGATGCACCAGTTCATCGAGAAGGTGACGGGGCGCTCGTGGATCCGCGCCGTCGCCAGCGGTGCCATGGGCGTGGCGAAGGCGGAGTTCCGTCAGTGGCGCGGCCTGGAGCCTCGCCACCCGGTGGTCCCCGCCTTCCGCGTCGCGGCCTGAGCTCCAGGCTCACGTCCGGTGAAGCACCACCGGCAAGCGGGTGGGCCCGCGGGCAATCATGGAGGCGTTCCACTCGATGGGACCCTCTCCCGGCGTGAGCCTGCGGCAGTGCGCGAGCAGCTCCTCCAGGCCCACGCGCACCTGCAGCCGGGCCAGGGCCGCGCCCAGGCAGAAGTGAGCGCCATGGCCGAAGGCCAGGTTCTGCTGCCCTGAGCGGTTCATGTCGAAGCGCTCTCCGTCCGGGCAGTACGCCTCGTCCCTGCAGGCGGAGGCCAGCACCGCGAAGATGACCTCGCCCGGAGGCAGGCGGACACCCGCCAGCTCCACCTCGGCGGTGGTCAGCCGCACGGCGCCGTGCAGGGGCGGCTCGTAGCGCAGCATCTCCTCCACGAAACGAGGGATGAGGGAGCGGTCCGCTTGCAGCCGCTCCATGTGCTCCGGACGCTCCATCAGCATCCGCGCGCTGTGCCCCAGCACGTGCACCGTCGTCTCCAGCCCCCCCACCAACAGCATGAAGAAGAAGGCCATCAGCTCCCGGTGCGTGAGGGCCTCCCCGTCGACCCGGACGCGGAGCAGCTCGCTCATCAGATCCTGGCCGGGGTTCGCACGGCGCTGCGCCAGCACGGACTCCAGGTGCTGCTCCATCTCGGCGATGTTGGCCCGCACCTCGGCATGCCGGGCCGTATCCTCCGGCGAGATGGAGCCAATGCTGACGATATCGTCCGACCAGTCCTTGAAGCGCGAGTGCAGCGAGGCATCCAGCCCGAGCAGCTCGCCGATGGTTCGCGCCGGCAGAAGCTGGGCGAACACCTCGACGAAGTTCACCGAGCGCTCCACGGGCAGCGCGGTGACGAGCTCCCGGGCAAAGGCCCGGATGCGCTCTTCCAGCCGGGAGATGACTCCAGGCGTGAAGGCCCGGCTCACCAGATTCCGCAGCCGGCCGTGCTCTGGCGGATCCATGACGAACATGGACTCCGAGAACGGGTTGTGACGCCCCAGCCAGGCCGGCTGTGTGGACTTTCGGATGGCCCCCGAGGAGAAGAGCTTCGGGTTCTTGAGGACGTACATCACGTCCTCGTAGCGAGTGATCGCCCAGCGGCCTCCAGGGTCGATCTGGCAGACCGGTGCACGGCGCCGCAACTCGGCATAGAAGGGAAAAGGGTTCGCACGGACCTCGGGTGCCAGCAGATTCAGCCGAGCTTGCATGAGGGAGTATCTCGTCCTGTGGGGAGCTAGGAATACATGCTAACCGAGTCTCTGGCTGGGTCAGACGGCCAGGTTCATCGTGAGGAGCAGGGGAATGTGGAATAAGAATGACTTAAAAGAGTTCCAGGTTCTTGGAGCCAATCTTCACAGCATCATGCAGGGGTTCGGCACCTTCACGCTGATTGCGAGCAAGATGCTGCTGGACGAGGGCATTGGTACGCCGGACGCCAACTTGATGGTCCAGTTCAAGCGGACCGCGTGGTACCCGCTCGATCGCTTCCTGCGTGCCTTCGATCGCATCCACGCGGAGTTCGGCGACTTCACGCTGCGGCAGGTGGGCCTGCACATCCCCAAGAACTCGGTGTTTCCGCCCAACGTCGTCGACGTCCACAGCGCGTTCGGGACGTTGGATGCGGGCTACCACATCAACCACGGCTTCCACGACAAGCCGATGTTCGACGTGAAGACCGGGGCCATGACGGAGGGAATCGGTCACTACCGGTACACCTCCACGGGGCCCACCAGCCTCACGTGCGAGGCGGACAACCCGTACCCCTGCGCCTTCGATCAGGGGTTGGTGACCGCGACCGCGCAGCTCTTCAAGCCCACGGCGACCGCGACGCACGACAAGGTGAGCTGCCGGTCTCGTGGCGGCAATAGCTGCACCTATCACGTGTCCTGGAAGTAGCTCCCAGCGGGTTAGAAGGTCAGCCGGAGCGACGACAGGTTGCGCCACAGCGGAGGCAGGGGCAGCCAGTCCGGCACCTGGGAGCTCAGCTTCAGGCCTGGCATGCGGCGCAACAGCGTGCTGTAGCAGACCTGGGCCTCCATGCGGGCCAGCGGCGCTCCCAGGCAGTAGGAGATCCCATAGCCAAAGGACAGTTGCCTGCCGAACCGCCGGGTGATGTCGAAGCGATCTGGCTCGGGGAAGATCGCTGGGTCCCGGTTCCCCGCGGACAGCGCCACGTAGACCGTCTGGTGTGCCTGGATGGTGGCGCCGCCGAGGGGGACATCCTGGAGCGCGAGTCGGCTGAGCGTCGCCGCGGGGGTGTCGAAGCGCAGGATCTCTTCGATGGCGGAGGGGTACAGCTCCGGCTCGTGCTTCAACCGCTCCAGCTGGTCGCGGTGCTGGAGCAGCAGGAGCAGCCCGTTGCTCAGCATGCTCGCCGTCGTCTCGTGGCCCGCCGACAGCAGCAGGATGCAGTTGGCGATGATCTCGTCTTCGCTGTGGATGGCCCCCTCGAGCTGCGCGTCGAGCAGGATGCTGATCAGGTCCTCCTGCCGCTGCTGCCGGCGGGCGTCCACGAAGTGCTTCAGGTACTCGCCCATCTCCAGCACGGTTCGTTGGACTTGCATCAGCCCCTCGAAGTCGAGGGCGCGGAAGAGCAGGTTGATGTTGCGAGACCACCGCTGCAGCTTCGCGATGTCGTCAATCGGAGTGCCCAGCATCTCGGCGATCATGCCCGCGGAGAACGAGTGGGCGACGTCGTGCACGAAGTCCATCTCCCCGCGGGCCTGGACGGGATCGAGCAGCCTGTCCGCCAGGGCCTGCGCCTTCGGCCGGAGCTGCTCCACGGTGCGCTGGGAGAAGTACTTCTTGAGCAGGTGCTGGAAGCGCTGGTGGTCCTCCCGGCGCGTGTGCCCCATCCAGAGGGTGACGGAGTCCTTCAAGGGGCGCAGCTGCTCGCGCTGCTCCTCCGGCATCCTGGCGATTCGCCCCGTGGTGCTCGCGGAGGTGAAGCGCGGATCCTTCAGCACCAGGGAGATGTCCTCGAAGCGTGTCAGGAGCCACCCGTTGAGCTGCGGACTCCAGTAGACGGGGGCCTCGCGCCTCAGCTGGTGCAGCAGCGGGTGGGGATCAATGCAGAGCTCGGGAGAGAGCAGATCGCAGGAGAATGAGGCCGTCGCGCTCATGGCGTGAGCGCCACTCTAGTTGACTTTTGCGGATAGGGCGGATTTCCTTTCTCCCGGGTTTTTCACGGAAGAGGAAGTCCATGAAGCGGGTCCTGGAGTTCATCGAACAGAAGAAGCGCGAGCAGGATGCCTCCCGCTTCCTGGCGTTCATTCGGGACCAGAGCATTCATCCGGGCTCGCGCTTCAGCTTCGTGCCCTGCATGGCTCCGTTCGTGATGGGCTTCGCGGACCTCAACAAGTACGTGCTGCGCGACGAGGCGTCCCAGGATCCCCTTCAGAAAGTGATCAACACCCACACCCAGGAGGATGATCACCACTTCGGCATGTTCCTGAGGGATCTCAAGACGCTGGGGCTGGATACCTCGCTGAACCTCTCGGGCGCGCTCAAGCTGCTGTGGAGCGAGGAGAGCCGGAGGTCGCGCCAGATCCTCTATGGCCTGACCGCCCTGATCGCCTCGGCGAGCCCCGTCATGCGGATGGCCATCGTGGAGGCCATCGAGGCGGCGGGGAACGTAGGCTTCAAGCGGTACAACCAGACCGCGGCGGAGTTCCATCAGCTCACGGGGCTGCGGCTCTACTACTTCGGCGAGGCGCACCTCGACCTCGAGAGCGGTCACGCGATGGGGACCGAGAACGTCGAACAGAAGCTCTCGGAGATTGTGCTGACGCCCGAGCAGGTGGAGCAGGCCTGCGCCCTGGTCGCGAGGGTGTTCGAGCTCATCATCGACATGGGCGAGGGGTTCATGGAGTACATGCGGATCCACGGCCTCATCAACCCCCGGGTGTGGGCTTCATCAGGGGCTGCGATCGGCTCGTAGCCGGGGCAGGAGAGCGGTGAGCGAACGGAGCCGGCCGCGAGAGGCCGCCGGCTCGACGCGGGCTCAGGCGCTGAGCTGGAAGATCTCGGCGTTGAGCACGTCGGGCACGTGGACGCGGTGAGAGACGGACTTGCGCGGCTCCTCGGTGCCATAGGCCTCGGTGGCCAGATAGAACGTCGTGCGCACCCGGCCGCCCTCGCGGCGCATGGAGGCCCACTGGATCAGCCCCACGCCGGCCTCGAGGGGACGGTTGGCCAGCGCCCATACGCACCGGTCGAGCACCGCGTGGCTCTTCGGAGACAGCACCGCGCGGATGCGGCGCAGCGCATCGCGATCATTGTCGGCGTAGCAGCGGATGGGGCAGTGCAGCGTGGCGCTGTACGGACGGGCGTCGTCGTCCGAGGTGAAGGCCCAGCACGTCAGCGTGGCGCGCGGCGCCGAGAAGCGATCATTGTCTCCCTGAATCGCCTCGCAGAAGGCCCGCGCCTCGCCCTCCGAGTACTCCCGGGCGTGAGACAGCGCGTACTCGATGTCCTGCGGGGTGGCGTCCCGGTGGGACACGTAGATCTTCACGCGGGAGACGTCCTGGCCGCCCATGTCCAGCGAGAAGTAGAGGACCTGATCCTGCACGCCCCGGCGCATGACGACCTGGGTGAGGAACCGCCAGGCGTTGGCGAAGCCGAGCCGGTGCAGCGCCTCCTCGACGATGGCGTTGGCGTGCTCGGGGCCCTGCGCCTGCGGGTTGAGGTAGACCTTCACCTCGGCGCGGCCGTCCGGCTTGAGGCAGAAGGCGTGCCAGAGCGAGAAGCGCGCCTGCGGATTGCGCGGCTCGAAGAGCTCCTTCACCCGGTTGAAGTGATCCAGCGAGAGGCCGAACTTCTGGTTCAGGCGCTCGTTGAGGGCGATCCCGTCATCCCAGCTCGACTGCAGGGTGGTGGGGGTATTCTGCGCCTCGATCAGGAAGCGGATCTCCGGGCGGCTGCCCTCCAGCGCGATGGAGAGCTCGAAGGGGGTGTGATCGTCCGAGATGTCCGACTTCCAGGGCGACGCCTCCCCGACGCGGCGAGAGCCCCAGGACTGCGTCATGAAGGTGAAGTAGCACTGGACCTTCTGGGTGTCCACGGAGGTGAAGCCCGCCGCCTTGCAGAGCGCCTCGATGCGCGAGGTGCCGAACTCCTGGAACGTCATCGCGGAGATCATGCCCGCCATGGCCACCGGCTCGCTGGCCTTCTCCTGGTCCGCGAACCAGCGCATGACGTACTCGAGCAGGTGATCAGCCACCTCGTTGGTCAGCGAGAACACCGTGTCGATGTCGGCCAGGGCCTGCTGCTCCATCTCCGGCATCAGGTCCAGCTCAGCGGCGAAGCTCCAGAGATCCATCTCGAGCTGCGTGCGCAGGGCCTGCGGGCAGACCAGGTGCTTGCGGGTGCAGGCCTCGAACTCGCGGGCGATCTGATCCAGGGCCATCACGCTCACGTGGCCCACGGCCTTGAGCGCGATCAGCAGGATCTGCCGCCGCATGGGCGAGGCGGAGCGGGCCAGGGCGATGAAGTCGTAGAGCACCTCGCGCACCGGGCCGCAGTCCTCACCCCACAGCAGCTGCAGCATGGAGTTGAAGTCCGAGATGGAGTGCAGATCCAGCAGCTGCAGATCCTTGAGGAACGGGGCCCAGTAGGGGCTCTCGGTGTGCGGCTGCTGCGCGGGGGCGTCGGGATCCAGGAGGCTGGCGGCCAGCTCGGTGGAGCCGCTCACCAGCGGCGCCACACACGGGAGGAAACGCAGGCGATCCTGCGGAGAAAAGCTCGCGTCCAATAAGAAGGTCACGAACGGAGAGACAGCAAACGTCTGCTGTTGCTCCGCCAGATGCTGCATGACCCTCTTCATGGTGCTCCCTCCTCGGAAACCCTACTGGCGCTAAAGGCCCGCGCCCCTGTTTCGCTCCCCGCCATTCTCTGGTTCCCGTGACTTCTCGAGAGACCACGGGCTCGGACTAACAGATTCAATGAGTACCGCATTTTTCTGTCAGCGTCAAACACCAAGAATTCAAGAACCCTGGGGAACCATTGATTTTCCTTGGGATAATTGGGAAATCCGGCAAGTCCGGTTTCCATTGAAAATGGATCCTTCGCTTCCAACTGGATATTGGAAGTGAGGGTAACCCTTGGATCTTGGCTCGCGGGAGGGGTTACTTGGTGGTGGGAGGCGTGGAGCCTCCCCCGGGCGGTTCCGATTTCTCGCTGGAGAGCCGGCTGAGGGAAGGCTCGTCGGCCATCTGCGAGTCGAAGACGGTGGCCACCATGAAGCCGGAGCTGCTGGACTCGCTGCGGACAACGACCAGCTTGGCCTTGGGCATGTTGAGCTGAGGGATGCTCACCTCGAGCGTCTCGCCCGGTTCGACCGATATCCCCATCTGAAGGAGGCAGCCGCTGGCCGAGGCGTTGATGATGTCGGCGGACAGCTCCTGGTCGCGGTAGTGGACCTTGATGGGCAGACGCAAGGGGTAGCGTTGATGCCTGCGCCGCTCTGGCTGAGACACGATGTGCTCTCCTGACGCGTCCGCAAAAGGGAAGGGACGGCGGGTACGTCAGCCGGAATGTATCGTGATCGGCGAGGAAGCGTCACCGCGATCCTGGATGTGCGGCTCAATAGGGCTCCTGCCCAACGACGTTGCCCGGAGGCGCGTGGTCGCAAACCCACAGCTTCCACGTCGGAAACTGCTTGCCGAACGGCGAGTTCTTCGTACTAGAGCGCGTCCGGTGGGCGTCAGTGCAGCAGCGAAGGATCGGACGGCCCTTGCCGATCCTTCGAGAGCTGACGAATCGCCGCATCGTCGGTCAGCAAGGCCTCGAAGGACATCGCCACCATGTAGCCGGTGGGAACGGCCTGGCAGCGCACGACGATCAGCCGGCTGCGCGGGATGGTCAGCTCGGGGATGCTGGCCTCGAGCACATCGCCTGGCGACAGCGGGTCCGTCATGCGCAGCAGGCAGCCTCCCGCCGAGGCGTTGATGACCTCGGCCTTCAACTCCTTGCCTCCGCAGTGAAGCGTGACGGGCAGGTGCAGGAGGTACCGCGGGTATCTCCGCCGGTCTTGGGACATGGGTGCGGTGTTCTCCGGGGCTGCAGGGGGCTCGCGCCGGGAAGGAAGTGTAACGTGCTCGCCTGCGATCGTCATGACGCCGTGAATCGGTATGGCATGTGAAGGAAGCACTGAGTCCAGCATTCGAGGACAGAGCATGAAACCCTGGCTGGGCGCACCGCTCTTGGCTCTCTCCGCGCTGGTGATCGCGGTGGGCCTCGGTGTGCTGCTCCGGTGGCGAGTGCGTGCGTGGCTTCGGTTCTCCGCGGGCCTCGCGCTGGTGCTGCTGGGAGTCATCGGGTGCGGGGTGGGGGGATACTGGTTCTGGTTCACGCACCGTCGCCAGCCCGAGCCCGTGCGCGAGGAGTGGTTCGCGGGCGTGCGGTACGAGCGGTGGGTGTTCCAGCAGCCGCGCCCCGTCGTGGCGCATGTGGTGAGGGTGGATCTGCAGGAGCCCGGCATCGACTTCCTGGTGACGCCCGGGCAGCCCTCGGCCGCGGGGGAGGTGTTCGCTGATACGACGAGCGGGTTCGCGGCGCGGCACGGGGTTCAGCTCGCGATCAACGCGAACTACTTCTATCCGTTTCGCAGCAACCACCCGCTCGATTACGAGCCCCACCTGGGGGACCCGGTGCACATCGTCGGCAGGGCGGCCTCCCGGGGGAGCGTCTACGGCAACCCGGCCAAGGACCTGGTCACGCTGTACCTGTCACGGGATCACCGCGTCAGCTTCGATCAGCCCTCGGGCGAGGTGTGGCAGGCGGTCTCGGGCCTGGGCTACGTCGTTCGAGACGGGGCGCCGGTGGCGTTCTCGGAGGATGGATTCAACAAGGTGCCGTACCCGCGCATGCTGGCCGGCGTTGATGCCACGGGCCGCTACCTGCTGTTGCTCCTGGTGGATGGAAAACAGCCCGCCTACAGCGAGGGCCTCACGCTGGAGGAGGCGACGAACCTCCTGGTGAAGCAGGGCGCCCAGACGGGGATTCAGCTTGATGGCGGGGGCTCGGCCACGCTCGTGAGGCAGGATGCCCCGGGGCATCTCCTCGTGGTCAACACTCCGACGAACTTCCGCATCGCCGGGTGGGAGCGGGTGGTGGCCACCCACCTGGGCATCTATGCGCGGCCCCTGCCTCGGGAGACCCGAAGGTGAGGGGCCGGACAGGCGGGCGGTCTTCCTTGGAAACCCGCTCTCCGCCTTGTTAAACCCCTCAGACCATGTTCCACGGCACCACCATTCTCTGTGTGCGGCGCGAGGGGAAGGTCGTCATCGCGGGCGACGGACAGGTCAGCCTCGACAAGACGATCATGAAGAACACCGCGAAGAAGGTGCGCCGCATCGGCGACGGCCAGGTCGTCGCTGGCTTCGCTGGCAGCACCGCCGACGCCTTCACCCTCTTCGAGCGCTTCGAGGCCAAGCTCAAGGAGCACCAGAAGAACCTGGCTCGCGCCTGCGTGGAGCTCGGGAAGGACTGGCGCACCGACCGCTTCCTGCGCCGCCTGGAGGCCCTGCTCATCGTCGCGGATCGAGAGAAGACCTTCATCCTCTCGGGCTCGGGGGATGTGATCGAGCCGGACCATGGCATCGCCGCCGTGGGCAGCGGGGGCCACTACGCGCTCGCCGCCGCGCGGGCCTTGATGACCCATACCCACCTGTCCGCTCGCGACGTCGCCACGCACGCCATGGCGATTGCCGCGGACATCTGCGTCTACACCAATTCGCACGTCACCTTCGAAGAGCTCTAGGAGCCCCCGCCCGTGGCCGAATCCCGAAAGATGCCCGCCTTCACTCCCCGCGAGGTGGTCAGCGAGCTGGACCGCTACATCGTCGGGCAGAACGCCGCCAAGCGTGCCGTGGCCATCGCCCTGCGCAACCGCTGGCGCCGCCAGCGCGTCTCGGACGAGCTGCGCGAGGAGATCCACCCCAAGAACATCATCATGATCGGCCCCACCGGCGTGGGGAAGACGGAGATCGCCCGCCGGCTGGCGAAGCTCGCCCAGGCGCCCTTCGTCAAGGTGGAGGCCTCCAAGTTCACCGAGGTCGGCTACGTGGGCCGCGACGTCGAGTCCATGGTGCGCGATCTCGTCGAGGCCGCCATCGCCCTGGTGCGCGAGGAGGAGACGGAGAAGGTGAAGCCTCGGGCCCTGGAGCTGGCCGAGGATCGGCTCATGGAGCTGCTCGCCGGCAGCGCGCCCAGGACTGCCTCCGCGCCGCCGTTCGGTTTTCAGCCGTCCTCGCCGCAGCCCGCCTCCCGGCTGGGAGACAGTGAGCGCGAGAAGCTCCGCGCCCAGCTCCGCGCGGGCACGCTCGATGACCAGCACGTCGAGGTGGAGACGTCCGACAGCAACCCCATGTTCCTGCGCAACTTCACGGGCCATGGGATGGAGGAGGTCGGCGTCAACCTGCAGGACCTCTTCAAGAACATGCCGGGCATGAACCGCACCAAGCGCCGCAAGGTGCGCGTGCCCGAGGCCCTCCAGCTCCTTCAGCAGGAGGAGGCCTCCAAGCTGGTGGACAACGATCGGGTGAACCGCGACGCGCTGGTCCGCGCCGAGTCCAGCGGCATCATCTTCATCGACGAGATCGACAAGATCGCCAGCCGCGAGGGTGGCAAGGGCCAAGGCCCGGACGTGTCTCGCGAGGGCGTCCAGCGCGACATCCTCCCCATCGTCGAGGGCTCCACCGTCAACACCAAGTACGGGCAGGTGAAGACGGACCACATGCTCTTCATCGCCGCGGGCGCCTTCCACGTCTCCAAGCCCAGCGATCTCATCCCCGAGCTCCAGGGCCGCTTCCCCATCCGCGTGGAGCTGGAGCCCCTGAGCGGCCAGGATCTGGTGCGCATCCTCAAGGAGCCCAAGAACTCGCTCATCCGCCAGTACACCGCGCTGCTGGCTACTGAGGGCGTGCAGCTCACCTTCACCGACGACTCGCTGGACGAGATCGCCCGCATCGCCCAGGTGGCCAACGATCGCACCCAGAACATCGGAGCCCGGCGGCTCCACACCGTCCTCGAGCGCCTGCTGGATGAGGTGTCCTTCACCGCCAGCGAGATGGGGCCCAAGACCCTGGGCATTGACGCCGCCTACGTCCGCGAGCGCCTGGGCGCCCTCGTTCAGGACGAGGATCTCTCTCGCTACATCTTGTAGCCTTCACCCCCGGGCTGCCTCGTTGGAGGCGGCCTCCGCGGCCTCGCGCCGCCCCACGAGAGGAACCTGCCGTGCCGACGCCTCCCACCACGCCCACGAGCTCCATCAAGGCCGAGTCCACTCCCGCAGCGCCTCGCACCCAGAACGAGGTGTGGATCGAGAAGGCCAAGGCCCACCTGCTGCAGAACTACAAGCAGCAGCCCATCGTCCTGGTGCGCGGCAAGGGCGTGCGCGTGTGGGACGCCGATGGCCGCGAGTATCTGGATCTGCTCGGTGGCATCGCCACGTGCGCGCTCGGCCACTGCCACCCGGAGGTCGTCGCCGCCGTGAAGGCTCAGGTGGACACGCTCTGGCATGTCTCCAACGTCTTCTACTCGGAGCCGTCCATCGAGCTGGCCGACCAGCTCGCCACGCTGTCCGGGCTGCCGCGCGCCTTCTTCTGCAACTCGGGCGCGGAGGCCAACGAGGCCCTCATCAAGCTGGCGCGCAAGGTGATGAAGGATCGCGGCACCCCCGAGCGCTTCGAGCTCATCTCCTTCCACAACTCGTTCCACGGCCGCACCCTGGCCACCGTCACCGCCACCGGCCAGCCCAAGTACCACAAGGGCTTCGAGCCGCTGCCCGCCGGTTTCGTCCACGTCCCCTACGGAGACCTGGAGGCCGTGCGCAAGGCCGTGGGCCCCAGCACCGCCGCCATCCTCGTGGAGCCCATCCAGGGCGAGGGTGGGGTGCGCACCGCGCCCCAGGGCTTCCTCAAGGCCCTGCGCGAGCTGTGCAATGAGCGCGGCCTGCTGCTGATGGTGGACGAGGTGCAGACGGGCCTCGGCCGCACCGGCAAGCCCTTCGCCTTCCAGCACGAGGGGATCCTCCCGGACGCCATCAGCGTGGCCAAGGCGCTCGGCAACGGCCTGCCCATTGGCGCCATGCTCTGCTCCGAGGAGGCCGGCAAGAGCCTCCCCACCGGCACGCACGGCTCCACCTTCGGCGGCAACCTGGTGGCCGCCACCGCCGCCAACGTGGTGCTCCGCTACATCCGCGATCCGCAGGTGCTGCGAGATGTCCAGGAGAAGGGCGAGTACTTCCTCGTCCGGGGCCGCGAGCTGCAGTCCCGGCTGCCCACGATCGTCAAGGACGTGCGCGGCCGCGGCCTGCTCATGGGCATCGAGCTGAACCAGGAGGCCGCGCCGGTCATCGCCCGCTGCCGCGAGCAGGGCCTGCTGGTGAATGCCGCTGGCGAGAAGACCGTGCGCTTCGCCCCGCCATACATCGTCACCCGCGAGGAGCTGGACGAGGGCCTGCGCATCCTAGAGCGCGTGCTCACCCCTGCCTGAAAGTGTCGCCATGCCTGAGTTGGTGGATCTCGATCCCGCTCGTCAGAAAGAGATCATCGATCTGGAGAAGGCCCAGGAGGGCAAGGACCACTTCGCCCTCCTGGGGCTGAAGCCCGGCGCCCCCGTCGAGGACGTGAAGCAGGCGTTCATCGAGGCGGCGCTGCGCTACCACCCCGATCGCTACTCGGGGATGAACCTGGGCAGCTTCCGGGCGCGCATCGAGCGCATCTTCCGCCGCATCTCGGAGGCGCACTCCGTCCTCTCCAATCCGGAGAAGCGCGAGGCCTACCTTCGCGCCAACCCTCGGCTGCGAGGCGGAGCCGCCTCGGTGGCCGCGCCGGTGCCCTCGGAGCCGGACGTGCCCATGGTGGGCGATGAGGAGCGCCGCGCCGAGCGTCAGGAGCGGCTCTCCCGCCACCCCTACCTGGCGCGCACCCACCGGCTCTCCGAGCTGATGACTCGCAGCAAGGCCGCCATCGCGCGCGGAGACTTCGAGAAGGCCTTCGCCGATCTGAACCAGCTCGCCAGCCTGGATCCGAAGAACCGCGAGGCCGCGGGGATGCTGGCCGATGTCCGCAAGAAGCATGACGAGCAGCGCTCCAAGGTGGAGCTGCAGCGAGGGTTCGAGCTGGAGAAGCAGCATGATCTCCCCAAGGCCCTGGAGTGCTACCGGAAGGCGTCCTCGCTGGATCCGCAGGGCTCCGAGGCGGCCTTCCGCGCCGCCAAGACGGCCAAGGCGCTCGGCTTGGAGTGGAACGAGGTGCGCGTCCACGCCCAGCGCGCCGTGGATGTGGCGCCGGACAACGTGGCCTACCGGATCCTGCTCGCCCAGGTGCTGCTCGAGGGCAAGGCCGGCAACCTGGCCAAGCGCCACCTCGAGGCCGTGCTCAAGCTGGATCCGAAGAACGCCGAGGCCACCGCGCTGCTGCGCAAGTCGCGCTGGCCCTTCTGAGGTGTCCCGGGCGGTGGTTCCGCGCCTGGCTCCCTCACGGCTGGAGTTCCCTGAAAAAGAAGAGGGGCGGCCCGGAGGCCGCCCCTCAGTCAGCTAAGCGCTGCCGCCCAGACTAGCGGAGCGCGAGGCGCCGACGGGACAGCGCCACGCCCGCCAGGAGCGCCAGCAGCATCGCGCCGCCGCCGCTGTTGCCGGTGGTGGTGCAGCCGCCGCCGCTGTTGCCCGTGTCCTTGGCCGGAGTCACCTCCACGTTCACCGTCTGCGAGGCAGTGGCGCCGTGGGTGTCGGTGACCGTGACCTTGAAGGCCAGCGTGACGTTGGACGTCGTGCTCGGCGCCTGGAAGGTGACGGTCGGCTCCGTAGCGGAGGAGAGCGACACCTCGGGGCCGTCCGTCTGCTCCCACTTGTAGGTCAGCTTCTCGCCGTCCGGATCCGTGGAGCCGAGCGCGTCGAGGGTGACCGTCTCGCCCGAGACGCCGCCAGCGACATGGCGGGCCTGGGCCGCGGGGGCCTTGTTGACGTTGAGCACCTTGACGCTGACGGTGACAGGCTCGGACGTGGCACCGTCCGTGTCCGTCACCACCAGGGTGAACGCCACCTGCGTGTCCTCGCGGACCTCCGGCGTGGTGAACTGGAGCTGGGCCGTGTCCTGGCCAGTCAGCTGCACCGCCGGGCCACCGGTCTGCACCCAGTGGTAGTTGATCGCGTCACCATCCGGATCCGAGCTCTGGGTCGCATCCAGGGTGACGGAGGTGTTCTCCGGCTGCTCCAGGGCGTTCGGGCCATGGCCCACCGGGTGGCGGTTGACCTTCTGCACGGTGATGTCCACCGTGTCCGTGGCCGTCTTGCCGTTGGCGGTGACGGTGAGCTGGAAGCGCAGCACCGTGGTGTCCTTCACGCTCGGGGCCTCGAAGGACGGAGTGGCCGAGGTGGCACCCACGAGGGTGACGTTCGGGCCGCTCAGCTGGCTCCAGGCGTAGGTGACCGCATCGCCGTCCGGATCGCTGCCAAAGCCCTGCAGCGTGACGGTCTCGCGAGCACCCACCGTACGGTCCGCACCCGCGTTGGCCACGGGAGCGTGGTCAATGTTGGCGCGCACCGTGACATCCACCGTGTCGGTGGCGGTCAGGCCGTTGGCGGTGACGGTGAGGGTGAAGTGCAGCACCGTGTCCGTCGTCACGGCCGGAGCCGTGAAGGACGCGTTGGCGGTGTTGGCGCCCGTCAGGGTGACGGCGGGCGTGCCCACCTGGGTCCAGGCGTAGGAGACCGCATCGCCGTCCACGTCGCTGCCGAAGCCGGAGAGGGTCACGGAAGCACCCACGGCCACGGACAGGTCCGCGCCCGCGTTGGCCACGGGAGCATGGTCCGCGCGCACCGTGACAGCCACCGTGTCGGTGGCGGTCAGGCCGTTGGCGGTGACGGTGAGCAGGAAGTGCAGCACCGCGTCCGTCTTCACATCCGGAGAGGTGAAGGTCGCGTTGGCGGTGTTGGCGCCGCTCAGGGTGACGGCGGGGCCGTCCACCTGGGTCCAGGCGTAGGTGATCGTGTCGCCATCCACGTCGCTGGCCGAGCCGAACAGGGTGACGCTCTTACGGCCATCCACCATCAGATCCGGGCCCGCGTTGACGGTGGGCGCGTGATCGATGTTGGCGCGCACGGTGACGTCCACCGTGTCAGTGGCGGTCTTGCCCTTGGCGGTGACGGTGAGGGTGAAGTGCAGCACCGTGTTCGCCGTCACGGCCGGAGCCGTGAAGGTCGGGTTGGCGGTGTTGGCACCCGTCAGGGTGACGGCGGGCGTACCCACCTGGGTCCAGGCGTAGGTGATCGCATCGCCATCGACGTCGCTGCCGAAGCCAGAGAGGGCCACAGTGGCACCGATAGCCACCGTCTGGTCCGCACCCGCGTTGGCCACAGGATCGTGGTCCACGGGAGCGCGCACGGTGACATCCACCGTGTCGGTGGTGGTCTTGCCGTTGGCGGTGACGGTGAGGGTGAAGTGCAGCACCGTGTCCGTCGTCACGGCCGGAGCCGTGAAGGACGCGTTGGCGGTGTTGGCGCCCGTCAGGGTGACGGCGGGCGTGCCCACCTGAGTCCAGGCGTAGGTGATCGCATCGCCATCGACGTCACTGCCGAAGCCGGAGAGAACCACAGTGGCACCGATAGCCACCGTCTGGTCCGCACCCGCGTTGGCCACGGGGGCGTGGTCCGCGCGCACCGTGACAGCCACCGTGTCCGAGGCGCTCAGGCCATCGGCGGTGACGGTGAGCTGGAAGTGCAGCACCGCATCCGCCGCCACGTCCGGAGAGACGAAGGTCGGGTTGGCGGTGTCGGCGCCGCTCAGGACGACCACGGGGCCGTCCACCTGGGTCCAGGCGTAGGTGATCGCGTCGTTCTCCGGGTCGCTGGCCGAGCCGTACAGGGTCACGGTCTTGCGCCCATCCACGAACAGATCCACACCCGCGTTGACGCTGGGGCCCTGGTCCGGGCGCACGGTGATGTCCACCGTGTCCGAGGCGCTGGCGCCCGTGGACGGAGTGACGGTGAGCTGGAAGTGCAGCACCGTCGCCGTCTTCACGTCCGGAGAGGTGAAGCGCGCCGTGTCGGTGTTGGCACCCACCAGGGTGACCGTCACGGGGTCACCCGCAACCTGGGTCCACGCGTAGGAGAGCGGGTCACCGTCCGGATCGCTGCCCGTGCCCGGCAGGGCGACGAGCGTGCGTCCATTCACCGTCTGATCCGCGCCCGCGTTGGCCGTGGGCAGCCGGTCCACGTTGGCCACCTTCAGGGACACCGTGGCCGGGGTGCTGTCCTGGTAGCCGTCATTGACCACGAGCGCGAACGTGAACGTCGTGTCCACGGACACCTCGGGCGTGGCGAAGGACGGCTTGGAGGCGGTGGTGCTGCTCAGCGTCACCGCCGGGCCGCCCACCTGCGTCCACGCGTAGGTGAGGGGCTCGCCGTCCGCGTCGTTCGAGCCGCTGCCGTCCAGAGTCGCCGTGCTGCGCTCCGGCACCGTCGCGGGCGCGGTGGCGACCGCCACCGGCGCGTGGTTGGTGTTCGGGACGATGATGATCGCCGTCTTCGGCTGGCTGTTCTCCACCCCGTCGTTCACGACGAGCTGGAACACGAAGCTGCTGTCGTACGGCACGTCCACCGTGAACGTCGGCGTGGGCGAGTGGATGTCAGACAGCACCACGGGGTCGCCCGCGGTCTGCGTCCACGTGTAGGTGAGCGGCTGCCCATCCGGATCGTAGCTCGCGGTGCCGTTGAGGGTGACGACCGTGTGGTTGCCGGCCGCGTCGTACTCGGGAACCGTGCGCGGCGACTGGCCCACGTCCGCGACCGGGCGGCGGTTGCAGACCGTGCCATCGCTGGTCTCGGGCACCAGGTTGCTGAACGGCGCCGGGGTGACGTTGGTGAACTGCACATCGTCCAGGTCGAAGCCATACGCGCCCGCGGAGCTGTCCGAGGCGATGCGGAAGCGCAGGCGGATGGGCAGACCATCCAGCAGCGTGCCGAAGTTGACGGTCTTCGCGCTCCAGCCGGGGAAGGCCGCGTTCTGGCCCACGAAGGCGGGACGATCCGACAGCGGGTTGTCACCCACCGCGAGGTAGTCGGTGTAGCCCGGGTTGATCCCCAGATCGTTGAACAAGTCGTACCAGGTGATGTCGTCGAGGCTGAGCTCCACCACGACGCCGTCGAACCAGGGCGCCGCCATGCCCGCGCCGCCCACGGCACTCTCGAGGGAGTGGCGGTACTTGAATGCCATGGTGGTGTTGCCCGACGGGTTCACCTGCATCCACGGGGTGGTGTAGACCACGTCCGAGATCGTGCCCAGATCCGGCACGTGGATGAAGCGGTTGGTCGTCCCGTTCGTGTTCAGCTCGGTCGCCGGCGTCCAGCCGGCCGTGCTGCCAATGAGCCCGGAGGTCCAGCTGGTCATCTGGGCATCGAACCGGTCGATGTTGGAGACACTCAGCGCCTCGTCATAGTGGACGCGGACGTCGTAGATCGCCGTCTTGGCCGAGTTGGGCAGCGTGGGCTCGTTGAACGTGATGGTCATGCCCGTGCCCGGCGTGGCGCCGGTGACCGCGAGCAGCTTGACCTGCACCGTGGCGGTGGCGGTGCCACCATTGGGGATGGCCGGGAAGGACAGGGTGTTGCCGTTGGGGAACTGCACCGTCGCGGTCAGGCCGCTGGCGGACACGGTGCCGGTGAAGGCCGACAGGTTACCCAGGCCGTTGTTGCGCACCTTCACGGTGAGCAGGCCCGTCTCGCCCACGTCCAGCACGCCGTCCTGGTCGCAGCCCACCACGCTGTCATCCAGCCGGATGCTGACGACCTCCAGGTTGTTGGCGTTGACGAAGCTCTCCACCACGCCCACGTGATCCACGGAGTCGCGGTTCGGGGCCTTGGCGCCAAAGCCCGCGCCGCGCTTGGCGAAGGCGTTGACGAAGCGGGTGTAGTCAGCCGGATCGCTGGCGGCCGCCGCGGCCAGCACCGCGTCACGCGCCTCCAGCAGGGTCGGCGCGTTCGGGGTCGCCTTGTAGGCGGCCAGCAGGTAGCTCTTCATGCGGTTCTGAGCTTCCTGGAACGGGTAGGCGTTGAGCAGGGAGGCGTAGCACTCCCACAACATGGTGGACCACACCTCGCCGCCGTTGTGGACCTCGGAGTTGCCCGTGCCGGTCTGGCCGAAGCTGATCGGAGCCGTGGCGGGCAGCGGGTTGCCGTTGGCGAAGTGCTTGAAGGTCAGCGGATCCCTCGTCAGGTCCGTCGAGTACGGGACGCGGCGGATACCGTAGTAGTAGCCGTTGTTGCCGCCGCCGCTCTCCACGTAGCCGGCCAGCGCGTAGACGCCCTGGAACAGGTTGTTGCCCGGCTTGGTGCGATCCTCGTCCTTCACCACCATCAGCATGGCGTGGAAGTCCGCCCAGCCCTCGCCCATGGACCGGCCCTGGTTGTTCGTCAGGCCGTTGGAGTTACCGATGAGGCGGTTGCTGATGTAGTGGCCCCACTCGTGCGCCACGATGGTGTTGTCGATGGTGCCGTCGCGGTCCAGGTCCGCGGTCTTCTTCATGTTCGCCGTGATGGTGGTGCCGTTGTTCTTCACCTCCGCCTTCCACGCGTTGCCCAGCTCCTGGGTGATGGACAGCGTGGGCACGGTGATGGTCGCGTCCGTGCCACCCAGGCCCGGCGCGGGCTGGTTGGCCGCGTTGTTGGCGATGATCACCGCGGCGGCGCCCGCGTCCTGCGCGTTCTTCGCCTTGACGACGAAGGTGCAGGTGCCGCGGTCGATGAGCGCGATCTTCCCGGTGAACGTCCCCGGCGCGAACGCGGCGCAGCCGTCCGTGATGCCCGAGGTGTTGAGGATCGACACGGGCCCGGTGACGTCGAACACCGTGGCGCCGAACGAGGCGCTCCCCGCTTCCTTGTTGCCCGCCTGGCTGGCCGGCGACAGCACCGTCAGCGCCGGCACGCCGTCGAAGACGTACATCTGCATGCGCGGCCGCGAACCGTCGGCCGGGGTGGACATGTTGGCGTTGTTGCGGCCGCTGTAGTCCTGGGCCTCGGCCTTGATGCTGTCGTTATCCAGACCGCCTCGGCCGTAGTTGTTCGCCTGGGCGTTGCCGGAGATCTCGTCGAAGCCGAAGTCGTAGTACCAGTCGTGCAGGAAGTTGTTCAGGTAGAACAGGTGGACGATCGCCGCCTTGCGCTGGTTGAGGCTGGTGCTCGGCGACTTGGTCACGTCATACGTGTAGTCGAACGCTCCCGGCGCGGTGTTGCCCGGGCGCAGGTCCGACTCCGGCTGGTAGCCGTCCGGGGCTCCCAGGTCCGCGTACGCGTCCACGTTGTTGCCCGTGGTCTTCGTGGCGTTGGGCGGCAGCCACGGATCATTGCGGCTGAACGGGACGTTCTGCAGGGTGAGCAGGTTGGCCGGGAGGAACGGTGCCTGGTAGTGGTCCGGCACGCCCGTGGGGTGGGGGCTGGCATCCGTACCCTGCGGACCGTCGAAGGGGATGTACGAGGCGGTGTCGGCCCACACGCGGTAGCTGTACGAGTCCTCCGCGGTCAGGTTGTTGCGGAACAGCAGCGAGCCGTCCGTGGCGGACACGACGAAGGAGTAGTAGTCCGAGTCCTTGGTGCTCTTGGTGCCGACGGCGAGCTCCACGTAGTACGCGGGCTGCAGGCCGCCAGGCAGGGTGAAGTAGACCTTCTTGGCGCGGGCCGGAGCGGCCATCGTGTGGGGCAGCACGGCGCTGACGCCCGGAGCGAAGTCGAACTGGGTGTAGTCGCCCTGGGTGCCGGTGGCCGCCAGCGAGCGGCCGCTGATGGCGGTGTCCGTCAGATCCTTGAAGGCGCGAGCGATGGCGTCCGCGGGGCTCAGCTGGAAGTCCGTGCTCACGGTGCTCAGGCGCGCGGCCACCGCCTCATGCGGCGTCAGGTAGCCGGTGATGGCCACCAGGTTGTTCTCGCGGTCCATGACCACGTTGACGCCGCTGCGGAATACCTCCACGCCGCCGACCTTCTGGCCAAAGCGGGCGATCACCGGCCCGAACTGCGTCTGGTGGACCGACTGCAGGCTGGCGCTGGAGACGTCATCGGTGGTCAGCCGGTAGATGTCCGCGAACTTCTGCAGGTGCGTGCGCGCGGCCTGCTCCGGGCGCTGAGTGGCCAGGGCGTTGGTGCGCTCCGTGTCGTGCCGGTCGTTCCACAGGACCGTGGGCAGACCAAGCCGCTCTTCGACTTGATCGACTCGAACGCCGCGAGACTGGAGCGACGCCTCGTCAGCAGCCAGGCTCTTGGCTTCGTGGTTCACGAGGAACGCGTCGAAATTGACGTGATCCTTCGCCCAGGCGCTGGTGCCGGCGAGAGGCACCAACAACAGACTGGTCAACAGTTTGTCCTTCAAGCGCATGCGTCTTCCTTCTTCTGGGGAACTGCTCGTAAAGGGACAGCGGACAGCAACAGCACTCGGAGGCTCACCGCGGCGCGGAGAGGGCTCCTAGGGGTTCCAGGCTGAGTGGTGACAGCCCGGGAGGGCGGACGACGGGCGCTCCACGGAGGGGAGGCGCGGTCGATACACGAGGAGGGCAGCGGGGCGGCGCGGCAGAGGCCTCAAGGGCCGGCTGTCAACGGTTTCCGGCAAACGCTGTGCTCCCGACATCGAAGCCCGAGGGGTCTGTTGACTACCCTGAGTTCGAAGGCGGGCGCATGCTAACCAGGAGACTGTGGGATGAAAAGGCCCCCCATCACTTTCGAGTGAAGCCGTCAAGCCATAAAAGAAAGCCAGCTTCGCTTAGCGGGTAATTCAAGTGGAGGGGAGGCCCGGAGCGCCCGAGCGCCTCAGTTCACGAGGAGGTTGAAGGCGTAGCCGCCTGGGCCGCTGAGGCTCTGGGGTGGATCCAGGACGATGAAGAACGTGTCGTTGGCCGGCGCGAAGAAGCTGACGCTGGGGCTCTGCGCGGTGACGAGCGGCTGGTGGAGGTTGGAGCTGGCGAAGACGGCCACCGGAGGCACGGTCTGGTTGGGATCGAAGTTGAGGCGGTAGGTGTGCCCCGCGCTGCCGGAGAAGCTGAACCAGTCCTCGTCCCCGGGGTACTCGAAGCGGCCGGAGAAGCTGCTCGGGGTGGAGGTGGTGATGGAATCCGGGGAGATATGGGTGGTGTCGTCGGGGGAGTCGCCGTGGTCCTCCGTCCCCAGGGAGTTGAACGCGAGCGTGTAGCTGCCGGTGGCCACGGAGGGATCCACGGGCGAGTGGCTGACGCGGGCGAAGTGGGAAGAGGTGACGCGCGCCTTGAAGTAGAGCGTCACGTGGCCGGGGGCCTCGGCGGAGGTGAGCCACGCGCCGCCCTGGTCGAACACGTCCAGGCGGGGCATCAGCGCGCCGTCTGCCTTCACGGTGAGCGAGTAGACGTTGCGAGCCGTGGCGTTGAACTGGAAGAAGTCGTAGTCGCCGATGGGCTCGATCGTCTGCTGAACCTGCGGCCCGCCGCTGGAGAGCGGGTGGGCGCGGGCCTGGCAGTCGTCGGGCTCGGAGAGATCTCCGGCGTGCTCGGCGCAGTTGCTGGGGCCCACGGCCTCGCAGGCGCCGCTGGGGCGCGCGATGAAGCCCGTGTCGCACAGGCAGCGCGCCTCGCCGGCCTCTTCAATGCAGACGCCGCGGTTGGCTTCGGTGCAGGGGTTGGGATCGCACGAGGAGGTGTCGGTGGTGTTCACGACACAGGCGGTGGCGTGCAGCGCCGCCACCAGGAGGAGGGCAGAGGAGAGGGGGCGAGTCATGGCTGGCGGGAAGGGCGGGGGGCAGGCGAGTCCTCGTCCGCGCCGGAAGGCGGAGCGTGATCGAGGGGATCCTCCACCTCGAGGCTCTCGCGGCGCTTGCGGTACTGCTCTCGCACGTAGGCGACGAGCTGATCCAGGTACGAGGCCAGGGGCGGGCAGCGGATGCCGGTGCCGTCCAGCAGCTCCAGCGTGTTGTGGCAGTTGTAGATGGCCAGGTGGTTCACGTAGCTGATGGCGGCGCGCTGGGGCCGGGCGAGCTTCTCCAGCACCGGCAGGCGCAACATGACATCCGCCGCTCGCGCCGAGAGGTTGAAGCGCGGCAGCTTCCGGTTGGCCTTCTCCGCGATGAGCTCGTACACGCGGCGGGCGCTCATGGGGTTGGGGTCCACCAGGTGGAAGGTACGGCCCACGCCGCGCGGATCGTGGGACAGGTGCCACACGGCGGACACCACGAAGTCCACCGGCACCACGTTGAGGGGCGCCACTCCGTTACCGGGCAGGGGCAGCGGCACCACCATGGGTGAGGTCACCAGGAGGATGCCCAGGTAGTAGGGGCCCTCGAAGCGATCAATCTCCCCAGTGCGCGAGTCCCCCACCACCGAGCACGGCCGGTAGATGGTGACGGGCATGTTGGCCGAGGCGCGCTGGACGATCTTCTCGGCCTGGAACTTCGTCTCTTCGTAGGGGTTGCGGAACGTCTGGCCGCGATCCAGCTCGTCCTCGGCGATGACGCCCAGCCGGTCGCCCGACACGTAGCACGAGGAGAAGTAGTTGAAGCGCCGCAGGTGCTCGCAGTCGCGCGCCAGCTCCAGCATGTTGCGCGTGCCGTCCACGTTCACCCGCCACGCCGTCTCCTTGGGCGCGCTCAGGGTGGAGATGGCCGCCAGGTGGAAGATGTCCGTCACCTTCTCGCACAGGCGCTGGTACTCCTCGCCGGACAGGCCCAGGTGCATGTCCACCACGTCCCCGGTGAGCAGCTCCAGTTTGGCGCCCTCCACGCGGGCCGCGTGCTGCTGCGCCTCCTTGAGCATCTTCGGCTGCACCAGGGCGAAGATGTGGCCCTGGGGATCCTCGCGGGCGATGTGCTCCACCAGCCGCTTGCCGATGAACCCCGGGTAGCCGGTGACGAAGTACGTCCCGGGGCCGGAGCCCTCTGCCTTCTTCCGTGTCTTGCTCATCGGCGGCGCAGCATACTCGGCGCTCAGCCGCGTGCGAGCATGGCCCGCCACACCTGCTCCACCTGGGCTCGCGTGGAAGCCAGCTCTCCCGAGTTGTCCACGATCCAGGTGGCGTGCTGGCGCTTCTCGTCCAGCGGCAGTTGCGCAGCCAGCCGAGCCTCCGCCGCCGCCTCGTCCAGCCCATCCCGGGTCATCAGCCGCGCCTTCTGCAGCGCGCGGGGCGTCCAGACCAGCACCACCCCGTCCATGCCGGCCTGCAGCCCGTTCTCAATCAGCAGCGGCACGTCATAGACGGCGCGCTCCACGCCCTGGGCCTCCAGCGCCTGGAGCTTCTCGAGGAACGCCTTTCCCACGAGGGGATGGATGATGGCGTTGAGGGCGGCGCGCTCGGTGGCATCGCCGAAGACGCGCGCTCCCAGCTTCGCCCGATCGAGGCGGCCATCCGCAGTGAGCACGTTCGGGAAGCGGGCCGCCACCGCCGCCAGCCCCGGAGTGCCGGGCTCCACCACCTCGCGGGCGATGACGTCCGCGTCCAGCACGGGCGCGCCCAGCTCCCGGAGGATCCGGCTCACGGTGCTCTTGCCGGAGGCGATCCCGCCGGTCAGCCCGTAGATGCGCAAGGCGGGCCTACTTGGTGCCCTTGCCCGGCGCGGTGGTGACGGGGGTGAAGATGAAGGAGTGCACCGTCTTGCCGTCCTCCTTGAAGAAGATGGCCAGGCCCAGCTTGTTGTACTGGTAGTAGGTGCGGAAGTCGTCCGTCACCTTCTTCACGAAGCACGGGGAGGCGGGGGCCGGGCCGTTGGGGCAGGCCGGGCCGTAGCTGCCCTCGATGGTCTCCTTGTCGATCACCGGCCCGGGGAAGACGTCGATGCGCTCGACGATCTTGGTCGTCTTGTCCACCTTGAACTGGGCCTCGGTGGTGCCCTTGATGGCCTCCTTGCCCAGGTAGGCGATGATCTCCTTGTTGTCATTGGTGACCACGCGGGAGGGCTCGCCGAACTTCTGGGTGACCTCATCCCGCTTGGAGACTCCGGGCTCGATGCCCTGCCAGGGCTTGGCCATGGCGGGCACGGCGGCGATGAGCACGGCGACGACAGCAAGGGTACGCATCACGGGTTCTCCTGAGCTGTTCGAGCTGACTGCCTCACTAACCAATCCCCCAGGCAGGGCTCAAGGTACAGCATATAGAACGCTGCGCTTCTACAGGCATTCAAGATGCCTTGCCCCCTTGGGGGTGCTCTGCTAGGTCCGGCCCTGATGCGCACATCCGGCTTCTGGATCCTGCCCCTGCTCCTGCTCGTGTCCGTCGCGGCCGGGGCGGCTGACTTCGTCGGCCCGGAGAGCTGCAAGGGGTGCCACCCCGCGGCCTACTCGGCCTGGCAGCTGTCCAAGCACGCCCGCGCCACCGACTCGCTCGCCGAGACCCAGAAGAAGGATGCGCGGTGCCTGTCCTGCCACGCCCCGGACCAGTCCCAGGGGGGGAGCAACATCTCCTGCGAGACGTGCCACGGGGGCGGCCAGTACTACGCGCCCGCCTATGTCATGAAGGACCCGGAGCTGTCCCGGCTGGTGGGGCTGGTGGACCCGTCCGAGAAGCTGTGCCGCACCTGCCACGACGCCTCCTCTCCCTCCCTGCGCCCGTTCAACTTCGTGGAGTCGCTCAAGGCCATCGACCACTGGTCCGCCGAGCGCGCGAAGAAGTCCGCTCGCGCCGAGACGACCCCTACGCCCGCCCCGGCGAAGAAGTAAGCGCGTGATCAAGCTCATCGACGCCCAGTTCGTCGTCACGGCCGTAGAGCTCAAGGGCCTGCCCACCGACCATGCCGCCGAGGTGGCCTTCGTGGGCCGCTCCAACGTGGGCAAGTCCTCCATGATCAACGCCCTCACCGGGCGCAAGAAGCTGGTGCGTGTCTCCAACACACCGGGGCGCACACGCACGCTCAACTTCTTCGACGTGGAGCTGGAGCGCGACGGGGTGCGCCACCGGGTGCGGCTGGCGGACCTGCCGGGCTACGGCTTCGCCAAGGCCAGCAAGACCGAGCGCGCCCAGTGGGAGAAGATGATCACCTCCTACCTCGAGAACCGGCACCGGCTGGAGATCGTGGTGAGCATCATCGACGCGGAGGTGGGGCCTACGCCCGAGGATCTCCTCACGCTCGACTACTTGCAGAGCAAGAGCCGGCGCATCCTCGTGGTGGCCACGAAGATCGATCGGCTGCCCAAGGCCCGCCGCAAGCCCCGCTTGCAGGCACTCGCGCAGCAGCTCTCCCTGCCACGCGAGGCAGTCATTCAGTTCTCCTCCACCGATAAGATCGGCGTGGACGAGGTGTGGGAGGCGCTGCTCGGGGTCGTTGGCAGTGCAACCAGGGTTTGAGTTGACCCTCTGACCCCTTCCACTGTTTCCTGGCTTTAATGAGGGTTGATTCGCCCCGGGGCTCCGGGTGCGGGAGGCATCGGTATGCGTCAGTACTTCATCTTCGTGGCCTTCGCCGCGGCCGTGATCAGCGGCTGCAAGTGCGCCGATCCGCCGGACGTGAAGCCCCCGTATGACGTGGGTGAGACCAGCACGGATGGCGGCGGCCGGGATGGGGGTGGGGGCGGCGGTGGCGGTGGCGGTGGCAAAGATGGCGGCCTTCCCTACGATCCCGATGCGGGGACCACGCTGCCCGGGCGCCCGGACGCGGGCTTCAACCTCGATGGTGGCACCACGGACCTGTCTGGCGACAACGTGCAGCTCGACAGCGAGGGCAACATCGTGCTCGGCGGTGGCTCGACGGAGCTGGCCTTCGCGTGGATCGCCAACAACGATCAGAACACGGTGTCCAAGTTCGACACGCGCACGGGCAAGGAGGTGGCGCGCTACCACGCGGTCATCCCCATCGACGGGCGCACCAAGCCGGACGGCACCATCGGCTTCCCCAACGGCCTGCGCGGCAATGACGGCAACAACCCGAGCCGCACCGCGGTGGATCTCTTCGGAGATGTGTGGGTGGCCAACCGTGCCGCGAACACGCAGGGCTCGGTGACCAAGATCGCCAACGACAAGCGGGACTGCATCGACCGCAACCACAATGGCGTGATCGACACGAGCCAGGACAAGAACGGCGACGGCGCCATCAGCCTCAACCCGGCGGACGGGGAGATGATCATCCCGAGCTCGACGGGCTGGGATGATCCGGCCCAGTACGACGAGTGCATCCTCTTCAGCACGCCAGTGGGGCCGCCGGGTAACGGGACGATCAAGGCGCGCGCCATGGCCATCTCGGCGGGCATCGAGGGCAGCTCCGGTGACGTGTGGGTGGGCGTCCACAACGAGAACTCGATCATCAAGCTGGATCCCGCCACCGGGCAGCAGGTGCCGGTGAACGGCGCCGGGTCGCTGAAGATCACCCTGCAGTGGGGCCCGTACGGCGCGGCCATCGACAGCCAGCAGCGCCTGTGGGTGGTGTCCTCCGCGCTGAGCCCGGCACGCCTGGCGCTGATCGACACGGCCACGGGCGCGCTCGTGCTGGGCAACATCACGCCGCCGTTCAGCCCCTCGGGCAACTACGGCATCGGCGTGGACGGCAAGGACCGGGTGTGGCTGGCGGGCTGGAGCGCCGGCGCGAAGGCCTTCCGGTACGCCCACCCGCGAGGCGTGGGCACCACGGTGGGCCAGTGGGACCAGTTCGACTTCTCCACCGCCGTGAGCCAGATCAACACGAAGATCGGCCGCCCGCGCGGCATCGCCGCGGATGACCAGGGCTACGTGTGGATGAGCTCGGACCTGAACTCTCTCAGCCAGAACGCCTCGCAGCTCATCGCCTTCAACGGTGAAGACGGCACCATCAAGAAGTTCAACACCCCGGACGCGGGCGTGGTGGACTTCATCGACGCGACGAACAGCCTGACGAACCAGGCCATCGGCGTGGGGCTCGACACGGACGGCAACCCGTGGGTGAACAACCGCTCCGGCAACGCCATGCGCATCAGCCGCGACACCGGCGACATCCTCCGCACCAAGCAGCAGGGCTCGGGCCTCTATACGTACTCGGACTTCACCGGCTACCAGCTGCGCAACTTCACCGCGCCGCTGGGCTCCTTCCGGAAGATCTTCACCGCGCCCGAGTGCGGCCTGGACACCGTCTGGCGCTACCTGGTGTGGGACGCGACCGTCCCGCCCAAGACGTCCATCCAGGCCTTCGTCACGGTGGCCAACGATCAGAGCGAGCTGAGCAACACGACGCTGCGCAAGGGGCCGTTCACCACCTCGCCGGCGGACCTGCGCGCCGCGGGCGTGCCCAAGGGCCGCTACCTCAAGGTCGAGTTCGTCCTCCGGTCCGATGATCGACAGAGCCAGCAATCGCCCAAGCTCAAGTCGTTCAACGTCAACTACGAGTGCGACGTCGTCTTCCAGTAGCGAGCGCTCCCGCCGCGATCCCCTCCCCGCTCGGGAGGGGCTGTGGTAGGCACGCGCCGTGCCTGAGAACAGCAAGGGAAATGGCAAGGACGCGCAGCTGGCTCGCCAGCAGCTGCGCCGGCAGCTCTCCCAGCTTCCGCCTCGGAAGCGGATGGACGCCCTGATCGAGTCCTCCGACGCACGCGCCGTGGTGCGCTCGCTGTCCGCGGAGGAGCTCTACTCGACGATCCAGGAGGTGGGGCTGGTGGACTCCACCGAGCTTGTCCAGCTCGCCTCGCCCACCCAGTTCCGCGCCTTCGTGGACCTGGGCGCCTGGAAGCGGGATCGGATCGATTCGCACTCGGTGCTGACGTGGCTGCGCGCCGCTCGCGGGGACGAGCCCGAGGAGTTCCTCCGCAAGCTGCACGGCATGGATCTCGAGGTGCTCGAGGTTCTGCTGCGCGAGTTCACCGCGATGCACGATCTGGAGGAGAACCCGGACGTCAACCCGGAAGGGGTGACGCTGGAGACGCCCGAGGGCCGCTACCTGATCGAGCTCAAGGTGGAGGGCGTGGAGCAGGCCGCGCTCCGAGCGATCCTCAATGATCTGATCGCCGAGAACCCCTTCGAGGCGGTGCGGCTGATGGAGGCCACGCGCTGGGAGGTCCCCAGCGAGCTGGAGGAGACGGCCTACCGCTTCCGCACCTCCCGGTTGCAGGATCTAGGCTTCCCCACGCTCGAGAACGCGATGCGGATCTTCAGCCGCGTGGACACCGGGCCCGCGCCGGCTCGGAGCGCGCAGACGGCGCTCGCGACTGCTCAGGGGCACGTGGACTACCTGGACGCGGCCCTTCGCGGGCTGTCCGACGTGGAGCGCGAGAACCTCGAGGACGAGCTGCGCGGAGTGGCCAACGCCGCCCTGGTGGCCGAGCTGGCGGACCCCGGAGATCTGGAGGCCGTGCGCCGCGTGGGAGAGATGGTGCGCGACTACCTGTCGCTGGGGTTGGAGCACCTCACGGGCAGCGAGCCGGCGCGAGCCGCGGAGGTGGTGCGGGAGACCCGGCTGGAGCGCGTCTTCCAGGTGGGCTTCTCGCTGACCCTGGCGCTGAAGTACCGGGCGGATCGGCTGGTGAAGGCGCCGATGGCCCGGCTGGACGACACGTTGTTGGTGTTCCCGGAGGAGGCCGCCGCCATCGAGGCCCTGCGCCTCAAGCGCCCCCGCCGCGCGATGCGGGTGCCGGGGGCGGAGCCGATGCCGTTCCGCTCGTTGAGGGAGATCGCCGCCAGCGAGGCGCTGCTGGAGCGAGCCGCGAGGCAACTGGAGATGTTCCGGGGGCTGCTGGGCGGCACGGAGGCGGCGGCGCGCGAGCTGCTGGCCCGCTTCGGTGTGGCGCTGTCGGTGCTCGGAGTGGAGCGGCTCTTCACCGCCGCCGTGGCCATGGCGGTGCTCGAGGGCCGGGTGGATCCGCGGCCTGTGCCCCTGGGGCGCACCGTGGAGCTGTGTGAGCGGCTCTTCGAGTGCCCCGCCCAGGCCCCACGCCTGCGCCCCAGCGCCGCCGAGCGCGCCCGTGCCGCGCTGGAGCCTGCGGTGGCCTCCGAGTCCCGGCCCGAGCTGCGTCGGCTGGTGGACATCACCCTGGAGCGGATGCTCGGGGAGCTGGCCGCGCCCTATCTCCAGGAGGGCAGGTTGGATCCCACCCTGTCTGTGGTCCTTCCAATGGAGGGCACTCCGACGCCGTAATTCTTTCAGCCGTGCTTGCTTGCAGTGCCCGGTTTCCATCGCAAGGGTCTGGATCCACGGGCCTTTGCGGCGCTCCTTGACTGGCATGGCGAGTGCTACGCCCTGGGAGGCACGCGTTCGTTGGACGCCGTGGTCTCCAGGAGGAAGGTATGGGTGTAGGGGAGCAGGGGCAGCAGCGAGACATCCTGGCGTTCTACGCACTGACGGCCTTCGCGGCGGTGATGTACGCCGTCCCAGGCGAGTGGCTCCCGATCTTCGCTCCGCTGCGGCTCGCGCTGGTGACCTCGGGGCTGGCCGCGGGGTTGATGGCGATGCGGCGGCTGGGGCGGGCCGAGCCGCTCTACCTGGATGGAGCGCGCGGCCTGTCGCTGCTGGCCTTCTCGGGGCTGGCGATGGCATCGGTGGCCTGGTCGGTGAACCCGGACGTGACGCGGGCCACGGGCATCGAGCTGCTCAAGCTCACCGCCATCTACCTGACGATCATCAACGTGATCACCACGCCGAAGCGGATGGCGGTGATGGCCGGAGCCATGGTGCTCGCCTCGATCGTGACGTCCATCGGGGTCATCAACTGGTACCGCGAGGGCGTGGACATGGTGGAGGGCTTCCGCTCTCGCTGGGTGGGCGTCTACGCGGACCCGAACCACATGGCCATGGACGTGGGCGTGGCGGTGCCGCTGGCGGTGGCCTTCCTGGCGCGCAAGGAGTCGAAGTGGGTGATGCGCGTGGCGGCCGCGGTGGCGGCGGTGCTGGCGGTGGTGGCCATCGTGCTGAGCCACTCGCGCGGCGGCTTCATTGGCCTGTCGGTGGCGATGACGGTGTGGGCCATCCGCGAGAAGCGCCGCCTGCAATCGATTGCCGTGGCCGCGGTGCTGGCGCTGGGGCTGGTGCTGTTCGCGCCGCAGAGCTTCTGGGAGCGCAACGAGACGGTGGCCACCTTCCATGAGGACGCCTCGGCCATGGGCCGCGTCTACGCGTGGCAGGTGGCCTCGCGCATCAGCCTGGACAAGCCGCTGCTGGGCATTGGCGCGGGGGCCTTCCGCTTCGCGTGGCCTTTCTACGCGCCGCCCGAGGCCAAGCGGGCCTACGTGGCGCACAACATCTTCCTGGACGTGATTGGCGAGACGGGCTTCATCGGCCTGCTGTTCTTCCTGGTGTTCGCCGGAGGCGCCACGGGCGGCGCCTTCGCGGGCTCGAAGGACAGCCAATCGGGGTGGCTGGGGCGAGCCCTGGCCGCGGCCATGGCGGGTTACCTCGTGTGCGATCTCTTCTCGGGCTACATCCTGTCCGCGCACCTCTACGTGCTGTTCGGCCTGGCGGCGAGCGCGGAGCGGATTGCCGAGGCTCGGGCTCGCAGCGCGGCGGGGTTGACGGTGCAGAGGGTGCCGGCGAGCCGGGGCTCGGCGGCGGCGTGGGAGGGGTCTGGGCATGCGGCGTGAGGCGGAGGCGGTGGGCGCGGAGCCCATCCGCCTGGTGCAGTTCACCCGGTCGTTCTTCATTGGAGGCACGGAGGTCCAGGTGTTGGAGCTGCTGCGCGGGTTGCCGCCCAGCTACCAGCTCCAGGTGTCGGTGCTTCAGGAGGCGGGGCCGCTGGTGGGCGAGCTCCGGAAGCTGGGGTTCACTCCGGAGGAGTTTCCGCTCCACGGCTCGCTGGCGCGGCCCAACACGCTCTGGCAGGTGGTGCGGCTGGCGCGCTGGCTGGAGCAGCACCGGGTCGAGCTGGTGCATGTGCACGACTTCTACGCGACGATGCTCGCGGTGCCCGCGGCGAAGCTGGCCGGGGCCAAGGTCATCGTCAGCCGGTTGGATCTGGCGCACTGGCATGGCCGGGCGCGGCGCGCGGTGCTGGCCCAGCTCACCCGCATGGCCGATCACGTGGTGGCCAACGCGGGGGCCATCCGCCGGATGCTGGTGGAAGAGGAGGGCCTCCCCGAGTCTCGCGTGAGCGTGATCCACAACGGCCTGGATCTGCCGCGCTTCGACGCGCGGATCCGCCAGGGGCTCCAGGGGCCGGTGCCGGACACGGGCGGCGCGCCGGTGGTGGTGCACGTGGCCAACATGAACCACGTGGTGAAGCGGCAGGAGGATCTGTTGCAGGCGCTGGCGCTGCTGAGGCGCGACGGCCGGAAGCTCCACGCTCTCCTGGTGGGAGATGGGCCTCGCCGGCCGGAGCTGGAGCGCAAGGCGGCGGAGCTGGGCGTGGCGGAGCAGGCCCACTTCCTGGGCCACCGCGCGGACGTCCCGGCGCTCTACGCGCGGGCGAACCTGGGCGTGCTCTGCTCCACGGCCGAGGGCATGTCCAACGCGGTGATGGAGGGCATGGCCGCGGGGCTGCCCATGGTGGTGACGGCGGTGGGCGGCAATACGGATCTCATCGTGGACGGGGTGCGTGGGCGGGTGGTGCAGCCTCAGCGCCCCGAAGAGCTGGCCCAGGCCTTCCGCTGGCTGCTCGAGCACCCGGAGAAGGCCAAGGATCTGGGCGCCGCCGCTCGAGGCTTCGTGCGCCGGGAGCTCTCCTTGGAGCGTATGGTGCAGCGCCATGACGCGCTGTATCAGAGCGTCGCGAGGCCCACGCAATAGGAGCGGCGGCGGTACGTAGAAGCAGAGAGCTGGGATTTTTGCGAAGAATTTCTTGATAAAGTTGGTTGGCGTGAATAACCTGCTATTCCGTAAGTCGCTGGTGGCAGGGAACTTGAGGAGAGCGTCCCAGCGATAAAGGATTAACTCAGGGACCGGCACCTTTAGGAGCCGAGGCCCGGGCGCTCGCCGGTCAAACTCCAAGGGGCCGGCGGGCGCTCTATTTTTTGGGAGAGGTGGCAGACTCGGGCGCGTGTTCTGTCCGCACCCGGCCCCCCTCCCTCGGCACGAAGCGAAGCGCGAATCCCTGGACCCCGAGAAGAGCGGGGGCGTGGAGCAGCAGGAGCGCCTCGAGGACTTCGTGGGCGGCGGGCGCATCCGCTGTCCGAAGTGTGGCTGGAGGCCGCGCAAGGTGGACCGCTGGTCCTGCCGCTGCGGCTGCACGTGGAACACCTTCGATACGGGCGGACGCTGCCCCGACTGTGACAGGCAGTGGCGCCACACCCAGTGCCTGCGCTGCCACGAGTGGAGCCCTCACGAGGACTGGTACACCGCGAAGCCGCCCGGGCCGGGGACTCCTCGGTAGGATGGGGCGATGACTTCCATGCCCATGGGTGGCACCTGAGTCAGGCTCGCGCGGGAGTGCCGGTCTCGGCCGGGGCGCGCGGTGGGGGAGCGCGGTGGTCTGCGCCCACGGCCTCGCGGACGGAGCGGAAGCCGTCGCGAGCGAGCAGGGCGCCCAGCTCCTGGACGACCCGGCGCACCATGCCGGGGCCCTCGTAGATGAAGCCGGTATAGGCCTGGACCACGGAGGCGCCCGCGCGCAGCTTCTCGTAGACGTCCTGGGCGGTGAACACGCCTCCCACGCCGATGATGGGCAGGGCGCCTGCGCTGCGCTGCCACGCGCGGCGGATGACGGCGTTGGCGGGCTCTCGTACGGGAGCGCCGGACAAGCCGCCGGCCTCCTGGGCCAGCGGGTGCTCGAAGGGGCGGGCCACCGTGGTGTTGGTGGCGATGAGCCCCGAGAGGCCACAGGCGCGGGCCACATCCACCACCTCGTCCACGGCCTCGGGCGTGAGATCCGGGGCGATCTTCAGGAACAGCGGCTTGCCGGGCGCCACACGCTCCAGTCGCTCCTTCACCGCGCGCAGCAAGGCCGTGAGCTGCTCGGGCTCCTGCAGCTTGCGCAGGCCGGGAGTGTTGGGAGAGCTGGCGTTGACGACGACGTAGTCCCCGAGTGGCGCGAGCGCATCCACGCACGCCACATAGTCGTCCACGGCCCGCTCCAGCGGCGTTTCCTTGTTCTTGCCCAGGTTCACGCCCAGCGGCGCGGGGTGCCATTCCCGTGAGCGCAGGTGCTCGGCGGCCACGGTGGCGCCGTGGTTGTTGAAGCCCATGCGGTTGATGAGGGCGCGGTGCTCGGGGAGGCGGAAGAGGCGAGGGGCCGGATTGCCCGGCTGGGGGCGAGGGGTGACGGTGCCGATCTCCACCGCGGAGAAGCCCAGCGAGAACAGGCCGTCCACGGCCTCGGCGTCCTTGTCCAGCCCGGCGGCCAGCGCGAGCGGGTGCTCGAAGCGCAGGCCCGCCAGCTCCACCGAGAGCTCCGCCGTGGTGCCTCGCAGCGCGCGGGCCCGGAGCCACCGGCACAAGGCTGGCCACAGGCCCAGCAGCCGCAGCCCGAGCATGCCCAGCCGGTGGGCGCGCTCTGGGGCCAGCATGAACAGCAGCGCGCGGAGGAGTCGGTACATGCGGCCCTTTTACACGAGGGCCGCCGGCTTCAAGCGGGGATGAACGAGTACTGTCGAGCCCAAGCGAGTGTCTGGTCCACCTGCTCGGGCGTGAGGATGCTGTTGCGCTCGACCAGCTCTATCTCCCGGCGCATGTCCGTCTCCAGGAGGTAGGGGCCGTCCGTGTTGATGGTGAACTTCACCCGCCGGTCCCAGAACGTCTTGACGATGTGCCGGAACTCATCGAGCCCCTCCACCGCCTTGGTGTGCAGGTTGGAGGTGGGGCACAGCTCCAGCACCACGTCCCGCTCCCGAAGCAGCTTCATCGCCTCCTCGTCGTAGGCGGCGCGGATGCCGTGGCCGATGCGGTTGGGCTTGAGGCGCTCGACCACCGCCATCACGCCCTCGGCGCCGGTGCCCTTTGTCTCGCCGGTGTGCACGGTGGCCTTCAGGCCCGCCTTGCGTGCCCTCGCGAAGAGGTCCTCGTACTGGGAGGCCGTCTCGGGCTGCAGCTCCAGCGCGTTCTTCTCCGTGCCCGCCAGATCAATGCCGTACACGCCGCGGGTGCGGTACTTGATGGCCTTCTCCACCAGGATGGCGTTGAGCGAGTGATCGAACTCGCGCGCCAGGCAGAAGATGAGGCCCACCTTCACGCCGTACTCGAGCATGGCCCGGTCCATGCCGCGCAGCGCCGCGTGGATGATGTGGTCCAGATCCAGCTCGGAGTTGAGGTTGCGCTTCATCGGGTTGAAGCGCAGCTCGATCTGCGTCACCCGGCTGCCGCGGTACTCCTTGCCGATCACCTCGTACACCGAGCGCTCGATGGCGCTGGGGGAGGATTGGATCTTCTCCGTCCAGGTGTGGAGGATCTTCAGGTAGTCCTCGAGGCTGCCCACCTTGCCGGGACGCGAGGTGATGAGCTCCACGAAGTCGAAGTAGTTCTTCACCGGCAGCTTGAAGCCCTGCTGGTGCGCGATGGACCAGAGGATGTGGGGCGCCACTGCGCCGCCAACATGGATATGCAGATCAATGAGGTCGCGAGCCATGGTGGCATGTATGCACAGAGCTGCCCGGGCGTCCAGCTACCGGCGCAGCAGCACGTAGACGGCGCCGGCTCCCCCGTCCTGGGGACGGGCCGTGGCGAACGCCAGCACCATGTTCCCCAGCCGCTTCTGGCTCAGCCACCCCTTCACCGCCTCCTTGAGCACCGGGATCTGATCCTGGGAGTTCAGCCCCCGCCCGTGGACGATGAGGACGCACCGCTTGCCCGCCCGGCGGCTGTCCGTCAGGAAACGATCCACGGCCTCCTTGGCCTGGGCCTGCGTCATGCCGTGCAGATCCAGGCGCCCCTGGAGGGAGAAGTCGCCCCGGCGCAGCGAGCGCAGCAGGTTGCGGTCCGTGCCCGGAGAGGCGCCCTCGATGAACTCATCCGAGCCCGCGATGTCGAACTCGCCATTGCCGGTCACGAGCTCCGAGAGCTGGGCGAGCGCCTCGGCGTTCTCGTCGATGAGCTCGGGCAGGCGCGGGTTGGGCACGGGCGCCTCGCCGCGGTGGGTGAGCTGCTGGACGCCGTCCATGGCCGAGTAGAAGAGCGAGGCGTCATCCTCCTCGGGGGCGGGCTTCTTCTTGGGAGGGGGCGGAGGCGGGGCCTTGGTGGGCTTCTCCGGCTCGGGAGCCTTCTTCTGGATGGCCTTGATGGCGTCCTTGAAGGGGTTGTTGTGGAAGCTCGGTTCCTTCTTCTTGGGGGGACCGTTGCGTTGGCTCACTGTCTCTCCAGGGTGATGCCGCGTTCCAGGTTCTAACCGTTCGTCACAGTCCGCGCAGGCGGCGGATCATCTCGTACGCATCCTGGATCTCCTGGAAGCGGCGAGTGGCTTGGTCGACCGCTCCGGGCCCCAGGTGGGCGACGCGGTCCGGATGGTGCGCCGCGGCAAGCTGGCGGTAGGCGCGCTTCACCTCCGCATCGGAGGCTCCGGGGGCCAGGCCGAGCCGGGCGTAGTGGGTGTGATCCGTCCCCAGGTAGCGCGCCGTCACCGCGCGCCGGTCCTCCTCACTGAGGCCCAGCCCCTTGACGATCTGGCGCAGGGACTCCTGCTCGGAGCGCTGGAGAGCGCCGTCCACGAGCGCCAGTTGGTACAGCGTGTCGGCCAGGAGCAGGCGGTCCGCGGTGGGCAGCTCGTCCCGGCACGCCGCGATGGACTCTTCCAGGGGCGGGGGCTTCTGGAGGTACTCCTTGAGGAAGAGGCGGACGGTGTCCAGGGCCTCGGGGCCGTACTTCAGCTCGTTCTGGAAGTACTCCCGGACGATCCGCACCTCGTCCCGAGACACCTCTCCGTCCACCCGGGCCACTTCGATGAAGAGGGCGCAGAGGTGGCGCGCGAAGTGCTCTTGCGCCTGGGAGTCGAGCGCCTCCTGCGACACCGGCTCTGGCGTGTCCTCCATCGTCCCGGCGTCCCCGAGCTCCTCGAGAGGATTGGGGGGCGGAGCGGCATGGGCGTTGTCGTAGAAGTGTCCCGCCACTCCGCCCACGATGAGGAACAGGACGATGGCCCAGGGGCCTCCGATCCAGAGCCCCAGCATCAACCCCAGTATTGCTCCGAGCACTTTTCCTGGCGCCACGTCCGCGTTCACTCCTTACGAGGACCCAGTTTCGCATAGAGTCCGCCGGTCCATGGCTCAGTTGATTGACGGCAAGGCAGTGGCGGCGCGGGTGCGGGCCGAGGTGAAGGCGGAGGCCGAGCGGCTCAAGGCGGAGCGGGGCCTGGTTCCCGGGCTCGCGGTGGTCCGGGTGGGGGAGGATCCCGCCTCGAAGATCTACGTCACCGGGAAGAAGAAGGCAGCGCAGGAGCTCGGCTTCAACTCCTGGGAGCACCACCTGGACGCGAGCATCTCCCAAGCGGAGCTGCTGGCGCTGATCCTCGGGCTGAATGCCGATTCCGCGATCCATGGCATCCTCGTCCAGCTCCCGCTGCCCAAGCACATCGATGCGGAGCTGATCATCTCGGCGGTGAGCCCCGAGAAGGACGTGGACGGCTTCCACCCGATGAACGCGGGCCTGTTGTCGCTGGGCAAGCCGGGGCTGCGGCCTTGCACTCCGTTCGGGGTGATGCGGCTGCTGGAGGAGGTGAAGTGCGAGCCCTCCGGCAAGCGGGCCGTGGTGGTGGGGCGCAGCAACATCGTGGGCAAGCCCATGGCGCTGATGCTGCTCCAGGCGGATGCCACGGTGACGATCTGCCACCGCAAGAGCGATCTGCCTCGCGAGGTGGGCCTGGCGGACATCCTCGTCGTCGCGACGGGCGTGCCCGAGCTCATCAAGGGCGAGTGGATCAAGCCTGGAGCGGTCGTCATCGACGTGGGGCAGAACCGCAAGACGGACGGGAAGCTCGTGGGGGATGTGGAGTTCCAGGCGGCCTCGCAGCGCGCGTCCGCCATCACTCCGGTCCCCGGTGGCGTGGGGCCGATGACCATCGCCATGCTCATGCGCAACACCCTCACCGCCGCCACCGGCGGTGTGTAGCCGGGCCGGGCGGTTGCTCCCTCGCTCGAAGCTGCCTGCTCTCTGCCCGAGGCTGCGTGCGAGCGGAGGCCACCTATGAAGGGGTCACCGATACCACTGCAGCGGTAGCGAGAGGGATCGCCGGGATGCGCTATGGAATGGAGGCCATCGCTCAGCGGTGGCGCTCGGCGTTGTGAGGCCAGGAGCTCGTCGAGCCGATGATCCGGGAGCTCATCCACCGGATCCAAGACACTTCGCGCGAATGGCTGCCTGGAAAAATGGCGGGCTGAACATTGTGGCTGTCGGAAAGCAGACGCGTCCTGGCGCACCCACGAGGCAGAAAGCACGTGGATGCTAAGTATTTCTCCCGCGTCGGGACCCTTACTCGTGAGCGCCTACTCCGTCGTCTCTCCAGCTCCGTGGCAGGACATGGCAACGAGTGTCGCCCTCGCGGGACTCGACGCGCTCTGGCATGCCCCGATCGGCATTGCCTTCGTCGACACCGAGCTGCGCTATGTGCGCGTCAACAAGGCCCTGGTGGAGATGACCGGGCTGCCTTGCGACAATCACCTGGGCAGCCGGGTCGATGAGGTCCTCCCGGCGGACGCGGAGTTCACGAAGGCGATCATCCGCAGGATCGACCACGTCTTGGCGACGGGGAATCCCCTGGAGAACATCGAGGTGGAGTGGGAGTCCGTGGGGCACTCGCGCGAGCCCCGCTTCTCTCGCACGAGCTACTACCCGGTGCGCAGCGGCTCCTCCATCCTCGGCGTGTGCATGTATGTCGAGGATCTGAGGGCGCAGCGGCGCTCGGAGCAGCAGCGCACCGAGCTGCTCGAGCGCGAGCGCCACGCCCGAGCAGACGCCGAGGCCGCGGCCCAGCGGCTCTTCATGCTGGCCGAGGCCTCGCACGTCTTCACCGGGGCCAGCGCGGATCTGCACAGCCTGGTCAATGCCGTGGTCCGCATGGTGGCCACCATCCTCGACGGAGGGTGCACGCTCGCCATGCTCTCGGAGGATGGCGAGGAGGTGGTGCCGGCCGGCGCCTACCACCCTGACTCGGAGGTGCGAAAGGAGCTGGAGGCGCTGGTGGAGCGGGCCGGTCACCCCGTGGGCGAGGGCCTCACCGGCATGGTGGCGCGCACAGGCCAGTCATTGCTGCTGCCGCGCGTGTCGCCCGAGGAGCTGTTGGTGTCCCTGCCCGCGGCCCACCGGGCGTATGCCGAGCGCTTCACGCCTCGCACCCTGATGGCGGTGCCGCTCCGGCTCTCCGGACGGATCATCGGCACGCTGCAGGTGTGCCGCGAGGATGCGGAGCGTCCTTTCGATCCCACGGATCTGGTGTTCCTCGAGGAGCTGGCGGACCGGGCGGGCCAGGCCATCCAGAATGCCCGGCTGCTGGCGCGCGAGAAGGAGGCCCGAGCCGAGGCGGAGACCGAGCGCGCGCGCCTGCATGCCCTGGTGACGCAGGCCCCGGCCGCGATCGCCATCATGCGTGGCCCGGACTTCGTCTTCGAGTTCACCAACCCGCTCTACGAGAAGTTCTCCGGGCGCACGGGCCTGGTGGGCAAGCCCTTCCGAGAGGCGCTCCCGGAGTTGGTCCGGCAGCCCGGCGTCGTGGACGTGCTCTGCCGCGTGCTGCAGACGGGCGAGCCCTTCGTGGGCCACGAGTACCCGGTGGCGCTGGATCGGCGGGGGGATGGCACGCTGGAGGAGGCCTTCCTCAACCTCGTCTATCAGCCGCTCCATGACGCCCAGGGCCATGTGGATGGGCTACTGACGCACGCGGTGGACGTGACGGAGCTGGTCCAGGCTCGCCGGCGCGCCGAGGCGCTCGAGCAGCAGGCGCGGCGTCAGGCCGAGTTCGAGCAGCAGCTCATCGGCATTGTCAGCCACGATCTGCGTAACCCGGTGAGCGCGATCCTCATGTCCGCGCAGATGCTGCTCAAGCAGGAGGGGTTGGGGGAGCGAGCCTTCAAGGGCGCCTCGCGCATCCTCTCCAGCGCGGAGCGCGCCACACGGCTGATCGGCGATCTGCTGGACTTCACCCAGGCCCGGTTGGGCGGAGGTATCCGGATTCAGCGCCGGGCCACCAACCTGCACGAGCTGACACGCCAGGTGCTGGAGGAGAGCCAGGCCGCGTGGCCGGAGCGGGACATCCAGGTGAGCCAGAGCGGGGATGGGGAGGGCGAGTGGGATCCCGATCGGCTGGCGCAGGTGGTGACCAACCTCGTCACCAACGCGCTCCGCTACAGCACGCCGGGCACTCCGGTCCAGGTGAGCACTCGGGCCGAGGAGGACACCGTGCAGCTCGAGGTTCACAACCTGGGCAAGCCCATCTGCGAGGAGCTGCTGCCCCACCTCTTCGAGGCGATGAAGCGTGGCTCGCATGACGGGGCAAGCTCGGGGCGCAGCGTGGGGCTGGGGCTCTATATCGTCCAGCAGATCGTCTGCGCCCATGGCGGCACGGTGTCCGTCCAGTCCTCGGAGGCCGAGGGGACGACCTTCACCGTGCAGCTACCTCGCCGGGCCTGAAGCTCAGGGCGCGAAGGACTTCTTCACGATCGGGTTGCTGAGGATGAAGAGCATCCAGCACGTGGCGGGGATGCCGACGCAAACCGTGGGCGAGAGGCAGAAGGACGCGGTGATGGCGCCCACCATGGCCAGGCCGTAGCTCTTCAGGTTCAGCGCGCTCAGCGCTCCCCAGATGGAGAGGACGCCGCAGATGATGGCGGCCACGGCGGGGAGCAGGAAGGCCCCCGGAGTGAAGTCCTTCAGCGCCGCGGCCCGCTCGGGCGAGAGGGTGATCGCGCCGGAGGCCACCAGGCCCGCGAGCCCCAGCAGCAGGACACAGAGGACGATGTTGAGCGTGCCCACGCACAGCAGCAGGAAGGCGGGGGTCCGCACCAGGCGCAGGCCGGGGAAGCGGGGATCGTTCCTGGGCAGGTTGAGCCCGGGGCCACTCACGATCGCGCCCTCAGCGCGCTCACGATCATCCGCGTCGCCGGAGACTTGTTGAGCGTGTAGAAGTGGATGCCCGGCACGCCGCGCGACAGCAGCTCCATGCACTGCACGGTGGCGTGCGCCACCCCGAGCTGCACCACGGCGTCCGGCTGATCCTTGACGCGCTCGAGCTGCAGCCCCAGCCGCATGGGCACCGTGGCGCCGCACATGCGGGTGAAGCGGTGGACCTGCTCGAAGTTGGTGATGGGCATGATCCCCGGGACGATGGGAACGTTGATGCCCGCGCGGCGGGCCCGCTCCACGAAGTCGAAATAGAAGGCGTTGTCGAAGAAGAGCTGGGTGATGAGGAAGTCCAGCCCCGCGTCCACCTTGGCCTTGAGGTGCCGCAGATCCGCGTCACGCGAGGCCGTGTCCACGTGGCCCTCCGGATAGCACGCCCCGCCCAGGCAGAAGTTGAAGTCCTCTTCTCGGATGAAGCGCACCAGCTCCGAGGCGTAGCGGAAGCCTCCCTCCACCGCCACGAAGTCCTTCTGGCCCTGGGGCGGATCGCCGCGCAGCGGCAGCACGTTCTCGATCTTCGCATCCGCCAGACGACGCAGGATGTCACGCAGCTCGTCCCGGCTGTGCCCCACGCAGGTGAGGTGGGCCATGGCCTCGATGCCGGTGCTCTGCTTGATGCGCGTCACCAGCTCCACCGTCCGGTCCCGCGTGCTCCCGCCCGCCCCGTACGTCACCGAGACGAAGCCCGGCTCCAGCGGCGCCAGGTCCTCCAGCGTCTTCAGCAGGTTCGCGGTCCCCTCATCCGTCTTCGGCGGGAAGAACTCGAAGGAGAAGCACGGGTTGGACGGATTCAACCGATTACGAATCTTCATATCAACCCCAGTGTAGCCCCTTCCCGAATGCCTTGATTGAAAGAGGTGCGCGGCTATAGTCCGCCCGCTTTCCACCCCCACCCCCACCAGAGGAGAAGACGATGGCCCGGCGCACGCCCTTGAACGAGGCCCACCGGAAGCTGGGCGCTCGGATGGTCGACTTCGTGGGTTGGGACATGCCGGTTCAGTACTCCTCCGTCATCGGCGAGCACGAGGCGGTGCGGACCGCCGTGGGCCTGTTTGATGTCTCGCACATGGGCGAGATCGAGTTCCGCGGCCCGGGCGCTCTCGAGGCGGCCAACCGGCTCATCTCCAATGATCTCGCCCGGTGTGCGGACGGACAGGCCGTCTACGCGGGCCTGCTCAACGAGCAGGGGACCTTCGTGGACGACGTCGTCGCCTACCGCTTCTCGCCGGAGCACATCTTCATCTGCGTCAACTCGTCCAACCGCGAGAAGGACTTCGCCTGGATGCAGGCTCATGCCCAGGGTGTGAAGCCCGTGGACCGAAGTGACGACTTCGCGCAGATCGCCGTGCAGGGCCCCAAGGCCCCCGGTCTGGTGCAGCGGCTGACGAAGGCGGATCTGTCCAAGGTGGGCACCTACCGCTTCACCCAGGGCGAGGTGGCGGGCATCCAGTGCATCATCTCCCGCACCGGCTACACGGGCGAGGACGGCTTCGAGCTGTACTGCGCTCCGAACGACGCGGAGAAGCTGTGGAACGCCCTGCTGCAGGAGGGGCAGGCGGACGGCGTGAAGGCGTGCGGCCTGGGCGCCCGCGACAGCCTGCGCACCGAGATGAAGTACGCGCTCTACGGCAACGACATCGACGACGCGCACACCGCGCTGGAGGCGGGCCTGGGCTGGATCGTCAAGCTCGACAAGCCGGGCGGCTTCATTGGCAAGGAGGCCCTGGAGAAGCAGAAGGCCGCCGGGGTGAAGCGCAAGCTGGTGGGCTTCGAGATCACCGGCAGCGGCATCCCTCGCCACGGCTACGCCATCATGAAGGGCGGGCAGAAGGTGGGCGAGGTGACGAGCGGCACCATGGGCCCCTCCGTGAAGAAGCCCATCGGCATCGGCTACGTGCCCACGGAGCTGTCCGCCGAGGGCTCCACCTTCGATGTGGATGTCCGTGGCCGGCCCGTGCCCGCCCAGGTCGTCAAGACGCCTTTCTGGAAGAAGCCGTAGCCCCTTTTCGAGGAGCAAACCATGTCTGACTCCATCCCCCAGGATCTGAAGTACACCAAGGACCACGAGTGGGCTCGCCAGCAGGGGAACCTCGTCGTCGTGGGCGTCACCGCGCACGCGCAGGAGGCGCTGGGCGACGTGGTGTATGTGGAGCTGCCCAAGGTGGGCTTCACCATGACCGCCGGCAAGCAGTTCGGCGTCATCGAGTCCACCAAGGCCGTGTCCGAGCTGTTCGCCCCCATCAGCGGCAAGGTGGTGCGGGTGAACGACGCGCTCACGGACAAGCCGGACACGGTGAACGAGGATCCGTACGGCGCGGGCTGGATCGTCGAGCTCGAGCCCTCGGACAGCAAGCAGCTGGCCGGGCTCCTGGACGCTACGGCGTACGCCGACCTGCTCAAGAACGCGTAGCGCCTCCGAGGCACTGAATCCGCCTGGGCTGGGTGTTAAACGGCCTCTGATTCCTCTCGTTACCCGAGTGCTCGAACATCATGTCTCTGAACTGGAAGTATCAGGAGTCCTTCGCCGCCCGTCATATCGGGCCGGATGATCGTGAGCTGCAGGCCATGCTGGCCGTGCTGGGCGCCAGCTCGTTGGATGAGTTCATCCACCAGACCATTCCGCAGGCCATCCGTTCCAAGGAGCCGCTGCGGCTGCCTCCGGGGCAGGCCGAGCAGGATCTGCTGGCCCTTCTCGAGGGCATCGCGGCGAAGAACCAGCGCTTCAAGAGCTTCATCGGGATGGGCTACTCGGACACCCACACCCCGAACGTCATCCTGCGCAACATCTTCCAGAACCCCGGCTGGTATACGCAGTACACGCCCTACCAGGCGGAGATTGCCCAGGGCCGGCTGGAGGCGCTGCTCAACTTCCAGACGGTGGTGATGGACCTGACGGGGCTGGAGGTCGCCAACGCGTCGCTGCTCGACGAGGGCACCGCGGCGGCCGAGGCCATGGCCATGGCCCTGCACATCAAGGGCGATGGCAAGGGCGGCGCCTTCTTCGTCTCCGAGACGTGCCACCCGCAGACCCTCGACGTGGTGCGCACTCGCGCCGAGCCGCTCGGCGTGGAGATCGTCGTGGGCGACCACCGCTCGGTGGATCTGGGCGCGAAGAAGTTCTTCGGCGCGCTGCTGCAGTACCCGGCCACGGACGGCGCGGTGCATGACTACCGCTCGTTCGCGGACAAGGTGCACGCGGCGGGCGGGCTGGTGATCATGGCCACGGATCTGCTGGCGCTCACGTTGCTGACGCCTCCGGGCGAGCTGGGCGCGGACGTGGCGGTGGGCAGCGCGCAGCGGTTCGGCGTGCCCATGGGCTACGGCGGTCCGCACGCGGCCTTCTTCGCCACGAAGAACACGTACACGCGGCTGATGCCGGGCCGCATCATCGGCGTGTCCGAGGATGCCCAGGGCCGGCGCGCGCTGCGCATGGCGCTCCAGACGCGCGAGCAGCACATCCGCCGCGAGAAGGCCACGAGCAACATCTGCACCGCGCAGGTGCTGCTGGCGGTGATCGCCGGCATGTATGCCGTGTACCACGGGCCTCAGGGGCTCAAGGCGATCGCCGAGCGCGTGCACGGGCTGACGGTGCTGCTGGCCCAGGGGCTGGCGAAGCTGGGCCTCAAGCCCCGTCACGATCAGTTCTTCGACACGCTGCGGGTGGAGCTGCCCTCGGCCCAGGTGCGCACGGTGCTCTCGGCCGCCGAGGCGAAGGGGATGAACTTCCGCCGCATCGACGAGCGCTCCATCGGCCTGTCGCTGGATGAGACGACGCGCCCGGCGGACGTGGAGGCCATCCTCGGCACGTTCGCGGCGGGCAAGACGCTGGGCGCCACGCTGGACGAGCTGGGCGCTAACCTCAGCAGCCCGGTGGAGGCGGGGCTGCGGCGGCAGAGCGCGTACCTCACACACTCGGTCTTCAACAGCTACCACTCCGAGACGGAGATGCTGCGCTACATCCGGCGGCTCGAGGCGCGCGACTTGTCGCTCACTCACTCGATGATTCCGCTGGGCTCGTGCACGATGAAGCTGAACGCCACCGCGGAGATGATCCCGGTGACGTGGCCGAACTTCGGCGGGCTGCACCCGTTCGCGCCGCCCTCGCAGGCCGCGGGCTACAAGGTCATCTTCGAGCAGCTGGAGAGCCAGCTGGCGGAGATCACGGGCTTCGCGGGCTGCTCGCTGCAGCCGAACGCGGGCAGCCAGGGCGAGTACGCGGGCCTGCTGGTCATCCGCGCGTACCACCAGAGCCGTGGGCAGGGGCACCGCGACGTGTGCCTCATTCCTCAGTCGGCGCACGGGACGAACCCGGCCTCGGCGGTGATGGCGGGCTACCACGTGGTCGTCACCAAGTGCGATGACCAGGGCAACATCGACATCGCCGATCTGCGCGCCAAGGCGGACGAGCACAAGGACCGGCTGGCGGCGCTGATGGTGACGTACCCGTCCACGCACGGCGTGTTCGAGGAGGGCATCAAGGAGATCACCTCGATCATCCACGAGCGCGGCGGTCAGGTGTACATGGACGGCGCGAACCTGAACGCGCAGGTGGGGCTGATGAAGCCGGGGCAGCTCGGCGCGGACGTCTGCCACATCAACCTGCACAAGACGTTCTGCATCCCGCACGGCGGTGGCGGCCCGGGCATGGGCCCCATCTGCGTGGCGCCGCACCTGGTGAAGTTCCTGCCGGGGCACCCCGTGGTCTCGATGGGCGGCACGGATCGCATCGGCGCCATCTCGGCGGCGCCGTGGGGCAGCGCGAGCATCCTGCTCATCTCCTGGGTCTACATCCAGATGATGGGTGGGGAGGGGCTGACGCGGGCGACGAAGACGGCGATCCTGAACGCCAACTACATCGCCAAGCGCTTGGACCCGCACTACCCGGTGCTCTACCGCGGCAAGACGGGTGGGGTGGCGCACGAGTGCATCGTGGATCTGCGGCACCTGAAGAAGACGGCGGGCGTGGAGGTGGAGGACGTGGCCAAGCGGTTGATGGACTACGGCTTCCACGCGCCCACGGTGTCCTTCCCGGTGGCGGGCACGCTGATGATCGAGCCGACGGAGAGCGAGTCCAAGGCGGAGCTGGATCGCTTCTGTGACGCGATGATCGCCATCCGCGAGGAGATCCGCGAGATCGAAGAGGGCAAGATGCCCAAGGACAACAACGTCCTGAAGAACGCGCCGCACACGGATCGGGTGATCACGGCGCCGGAGTGGAACCGGCCGTACTCGCGCGAGAAGGCGGCGTTCCCGACGAAGTGGGTGCACGAGGGCAAGTTCTGGCCCTCCGTGGGGCGCCTGAACAACGTGCTGGGCGATCGCAAGCTGGTGTGCTCGTGCCCGCCGACCGAGGAGTACATGGAGCCGGTGCCGCCCAAGGCGGCGTAGTCCCCGCTCCCAATGCAGTGAAGCGCCGAGGCCGTCTCTCCCGCTCAGGAGAGGCGGCCTTTGTGTTCAGGGCGTCTATAAGGGCTCATTTCGGTATAGCCGCCACGGGCGGAACAAGAGCGACGGCACGGGTTTAGACCCCGACGCTTCGTCAAGAAAGGGGCCTGGAATCGAGAGGGA
>NZ_JBJMQP010000047.1:0-3874 GCF_045802625.1 Hyalangium sp.
GAAGGGCGCGGAGGGGAGGAGCCACGCCAGGGCGGCGAGGAGGACCCGGCGGAGGAGCCGTGGAGGAATGACCGTCTGCGGGGGCGAGCCGTTCATGAGGCGTGGCCATTCTCCCAGAGGGAGGGGACGAATGAGAGAGGCCCGGGAAGAATCCGTGGCACCTGCCTGGACGCTTGCCGATCATCCCGATGCTAGCGCGAGGGGCCCGGCTACGTCTCGAAATTGAAGAAAAACCCCGGTATCAGGAGAAACCAGGGGGGCGCTCTCCCGGTTGCTAGGGGGGCTCGGTGCGCAGCAATTCCCGGAAGAGCACCTCGGCCACGTCCCGGAAGAGGGCGCCCGAGGCGAGCAGCCCGCCGCAGTGGTGGGGTTCCCGGGCCAGCGTCAGCGCGACGCACCGGCCCAGCACCGCCTCCCAGAAGGACTCCGAGCCCGGGGGGAGCAGATACTCGCGGATGATGTTTGGAGGCCAAGGCAGCACCGTCGTCGGGTCCGCGTCGCTCAAGGAGGTGAAGCAGTCCAGGTCCACGTCGAGCAGCACCCGCTCGGCGGCTTCCAGCACCTCACGCACCGTGTCACCCGGGGCGGGCGCGTTGTAGGCCTCGGCCGCCCGGTCCACCGTGGGCACCACCACCAGCCGGTGCGAGCGGCCTCGCGTGTCCACGTACACGTCCCCCGCGAACGTGCCCCGGGGCCGTCCCCGGGCGATCACCAGCGCGTCGCCCACCAGGCCCGCTTCCATCGCCGCCAGCACATGGTCGTAGTTGCGCACGTCCAGTGCCCAGCGCGCGTGCTCGTCCAGGGCCCTCAGCCCCGCCGAGCGGTCCGGCACCGCCGCGGGCGCCTGCGGCACCACCAGGTCCAGGTGCCGGTCCAACGTCACCAGCAGCGCCGCGGGCCCGTCTGCCAGCGCGCAGGCCCACGCGGGCAGGGCGAGCCGGTGCGGATCGAACACGTACGCATCCGCCGGGCCCCGCCCACCGCCGAGCGACAGCCGGATGACGCCAGCGAGCCGCAGGTGTTTCAGAGAATCGTCCATCACCGGGAATAACCCTCCTCACATGGCACTTTGGCGGGCCGCGCGCGGCCGGGAGTGTAGGCTGCGCGCGCTTCCTACCTCAAAGGAGGGATCGCCCGGTTTCCGGGCGCCAGCCCGCATGCGCATCCTGCTCGCCGCCGCGCTCCTGTTGTCGAGCGCCCCCGTCCTTGCCCAGCAGCCCCCCGCGAAAACCATGTCCTCCACTTCGCAAGATGCCTTCTTGAAGGACTTCGCCGAGACGCGCCGCTTCATGAGCGGACGTCCCGTCAATCCCCGCATCACCCCCGACGAGAAGACCGTCCTCTTCCTGCGCGGCCAGCCCCGCGCGCCCATCCAGACGCTCTTCGCCTTCGACGTGGCCAGCGGTGAAGCGAAGGAGGTGCTCACCCCCGAGGCCATCCTCAAGGGCTCCGAGGAGACGCTCTCCCCCGAGGAGAAGGCCCGCCGCGAGCGCATGCGCGTGAGCGCCCGGGGCTTCACCTCGTACCAGCTCTCCGAGGACGGCGAGCGCATTCTCGTGCCGCTCTCCGGCAAGCTCTACCTCGTCGAGCGCGGCAGCGGAAAGTCCACCGAGCTCAAGACGGGGGCGGGCGTCATCGACCCGCGCTTCTCCCCGGACGGCAAGCACGTGGCGTACGTGCGGGACAACGACGTCTTCCACATCGACCTGGCGGCCAACAAGGAGACGCGCGTCACCACGGGCGGCACTCCGGCGAAGACGCACGGCCTGGCCGAGTTCGTCGCCCAGGAGGAGATGAGCCGTTTCTCCGGCTGGTGGTGGAGCCCGGACGCGAAGGCCCTCGCCTACACCGAGTCGGACACCTCGGGGGTGGAGAAGCTCTCCATCATCGACGTGATGCACCCCGAGCACGGCGCCGACGACAACTCCTACCCGCGTCCGGGCAAGTCCAACGCGAAGGTGCGTTTGGGGATTACCCCGGTGACGGGCGGCAAGACGGTGTGGGCCGGGTGGGACGCGGAGAAGTACCCGTACCTGGCCACCGTGGTGTGGCCGAAGAAGGGCCCCCTGACGATTCTGGTGCAGAACCGCACGCAGACGGAGGAGGCGCTGCTCGCGGTGGACGTGACGAGCGGCAAGACGCGCGAGCTGCTCACCGAGAAGGACGAGGCCTGGCTCGAGCTGGAGCAGACCTTCCCGAAGTGGCTGGAGGATGGCAGCGGCTTCCTCTGGTACACCGAGCGCAACGGCGGCCCCGAGGTGGAGCTGCGCAACGCGGACGGGAGCCTCGCGCGCTCGCTGGTGAAGCCGGAGGCGGGCTTCCGTGGCTTCGCCAGCTATATCGAGAAGGATCGCACCCTCTACTTCAACGGTGGCCCCAACCCCACGGAGAGCTACCTGTGGCGCGTGAAGGACGGCGGCACGCCGGAGCAGGTGCGTCCCGGCACCCAGGGCGAGGCCATCGAGGCCGGCAGCGTCTCCAAGTCGGGCAACCTGCTCGTCATCAACCACTCGAGCCCCACGTCCATGCCGCGCACGTACGTGGCGCGCGCGGACGGCTCTCGCGTGGGCGAGCTGCCTTCCGTCGCGGTGGAGCCCGACTTCACCCCCATCGTCGAGTACCGCGAGGTGGGCCCGCTGAAGTTCCACTCGTCGCTGGTGCGCCCGCGCAACGCGAAGCCCGGCCAGAAGCTGCCCGTCATCGTCGAGGTGTACGCCGGCCCCACCGTCACCGTGGTGCACAAGTCCATGGCGGCCCACCTGCTGTCGCAGTGGATGGCGGATCAGGGCTTCCTCATCGCCCGCTTCGATGGACGCGGCACCCCGCTGCGCGGCGCGAAGTGGCAGCGCGAGGTGCGCGGGGACTTCTCTGGCGTGACGCTCGAGGACCAGGCCGCCGCCGTGCAGGCGCTCGCCGCCGTGGTGCCCGAGGTGGACCCGCAGCGCGTGGGAATTGAAGGCTGGAGCTTCGGCGGCTACATGGGCGCGCTCGCCGCCCTCAAGCGCCCGGACGTCTTCAAGGCGGCCGTGGCCGGTGCTCCGGTGGTGGACTGGCTCGACTACGACACCCACTACACCGAGCGCTACCTCGGCCTGCCCCAGCAGCACCCGGACGCCTACGAGAAGAGCTCGCTGCTCACCTACGCGCGTGACACCGGCAAGCCCCTCTCCCCGCTGCTGCTCATCCACGGCACCGCGGACGACAACGTCTACTTCTTCCACACGCTCAAGCTGTCCGACGCGCTCTTCCGCGCCGGCAAGTACCACGAGCTGCTGCCCCTGAGCGGCCTCACGCACATGGTGCCGGATCCGCTCGTCACCCAGCGCCAGTACGAGTGGGTGATGAACCACTTCAAGCGCCACCTCGCCGCGAAGTAGCGCGAGGCCCGAGCGCGAAAGGGAAAGGCCCGGCTCCCTTGGGGTGCCGGGCCTTTGCTTTGAGGCCACTACGTGTCCGGAGTGGCTCGGGGACTTCAGGCGGCGCGGACGTTCTGCGCCTGGAGACCCTTGGGGCCCTTGGCGAGCTCGAACTCCACCTTCTGTCCCTCGGCGAGGGTGCGGAACCCGTCCATGTTGATGGCGGTGTGGTGGCAGAACACGTCCTCACCACCACCATCCTGCACGATGAAACCGAAGCCCTTCGCGTCGTTGAACCACTTCACGGTACCAGTTGCCATGGTGCTTCCTTGTCACGGAGCCTGCCTGTGGCTGGCTCGTTTGCCCGTCCCCCGTCCGTCGGGTGACAAGTGAAGTTGTAGGCGGGCAGCCGAGCGCCTGTCTAGTCGGCTGCCCCGTTTTCCTGCTTGCTCTGTTTATCCTGATTTCAAATTTCCAGCAGGAGCCGAGTGGGATCCTCGATGCAGTCCTTGATGCGC